>NZ_JBZVFJ010000097.1:0-14780 GCF_058402725.1 Fundidesulfovibrio sp.
AATGGTTTTGCATGATTGCCTCAAGAGTCCGTATGGACGGATTTTGAGGACGCGACACTAGAAGAAGACGACGCTCTTCTTGTGCCAGAGTTGCGCCCACCTGCCCCGGAGGGTGATCACCACCTCTTGCTCCGTTCCGCGCAGGTTCTGCGGTATGGAGAACTCGTAACGCCCCCCTACCGGAGTCCATGCGTCGGTGGCGTTGGCCAGTGAAAACAGGGTGACCGTCGCTCCGGAGCGGTCCTTCGTCTCCACTTTCAGCCAGGAATCGTTTCCCAGGCGGGGGAAAAACGCCAACCTGTCCTTGTCCAGCCGGACCCGCAGACGGACTTCGGCGTTCTGCGTCTGGTCGACCGGGACAAACATCGCCCAGTCCGGCCTGTCCCCCTCCGTTACGGAGACGACGTTGCGGCCCTCCATGACCACGTTCTGGTCCACACGGCTCGCGAGGGGGAAATCCTCGGTGGTGTAGTTGGCGAGCCTGCTTAGGCCATACCCGGCCATGGCGGCCTCCCGGCATTGCTGCTCCATCCCGGCGGGGCAGGCCGTGCACGTCAGCCCCTTGAAGCGCAGCGTCGCCAGGTTCGTGCCGTCCAGGCTCGGCTCCTTCCTGGCGCATTGGAGCACTGCCCGCAGGGCCAGGCGCTTGTAGCCTGTCTCCCGCCTGATCTCCTGCAACACCTGCCGGGCGACGTCGTAGCCCTTCGAGATCAGCATGCGGCGCGGCGCTTCGTCGTCGAACGCGTATTCCAGCCAGAGCAGGTTGTCCTCGCCGGTGTTTTCGAACTCCATCAGGACGAAGACGGTCTGCGGCCCGCTGCCCAGGCGGTTCTCGAATAGATAGCCCGCGAGCCCCTCCGCGTCGTTGCGCGCGGCGACCACGGCAGGCCCCCTGGCGTTCTGGGAAAAGGCGATGTCCCGGGCCTCGCCGACATGGCGATAGAACGCGGCATAGTCCATCGGGGAGCGGAAGAAGGCCGGGAAGGGCTCCAGGGCGTGCAGCGGCTCCCTGGCGACGCGCATGAGGAACAGGGTCGAGTGGTCGATGCCTTCGTAAGCGTCCAGCGGCCCGTACCGCTCCTCGAAGGCTTGCCGGGTCCGGGGGAAAGTGCCCGGATGCACGTTCATGAACAGGGCGAGGTGGGCGGTGCGGTCCTCCGGGCCCAGGCGCATGCGGGAGGCCAGGGGGAATCCCTCAGGGCGGGCGCAGGCGGGGGAGGCGTCCGACCCGGCCTGGCACTCTGCCGCCAGGCGGTCCAGGTGGAAGGACACCGCGTTGCCGTAGAAAGGATTGGGGAAGTTGATGATCTCGTCCGGCCTGAGGCGCGCCGCCGCTTCCCGCGCAAGCAGCCTGTAGTTGTCTCCGATGACCGGGATCTTGTAGCTGGTCTCTTCGTAGAAGGACTTGCGCCACACCGTGAGATGAGCGCCCACCCCCGCAACGGCCACCCCCAGCGCGACCAGCGCCAACGTGCGCCGGTCGGGGAAGAGCCGCACCGCCCCCTGGGCGAGCCCAAGGCAAAGGAAGACGAGCATGTACGAGAAATGCCTGGGGTACAGGCCGCTCGTCTTTTGCAGCGCGAAGAGCAGGGACGCCGCGCCGAAGGCGTTGATCGCAAGCACCGCCCCGTAGCCCCGGTTCCCCGCGCCGAAGGCCATCCCGGCGCAAGCCAGCAATAGGATTCCGGCCCCGACCGGGGCGCTGGGGAAGAAGCTCACGCAGTCGGAGACGTTGCGCGCGAAGTCGGCCAGCACCTCGCCCAGGGAGGGGGTCGCCGCCAGGATGGCGTTCGGCGTCAGGCTCGTCCTGATGAGCAGGACGTAGACGGCCCCGGCCGTGACCAGGCTGCCGAGGCACAGGAGCGCCAGGCTCCAGTCCGCCACCCTGCCGCCGCGAAGCCACCGGTGGACGATCAGCGACGCGATCTGCGCGCAAATGATGAACGCTCCCACATAATGCACCAGGAGCATGACCGCGTTGACCAGCAGCAGGCACGCGTATTTCCAGACCGACCTGCTCTCGAGGCAGGCCAGCAGGACGCGAAAGGACACGAGGACCATCAGCAGGAGGAAAATGTAGGGTCTGGCGGTGCGCGACAGCAGCAGGACGTGAGGACTCGCCACCCAGAGCGAGGCGGCCATCAATCCGCCCGCCGGCCCGAAAAGCCGACGGCCCGACAGAGCGATCATGAGGGTGCACCCCAGGCCGCACAGAGCCGGAAACAGGCGGATCTGGAAATCGCCGTCACCCAGGCCCATGAAGAGCTTGGAGGCCATGTAGAACAGCGGCGGATGCTCCTCCAGCCTGCGCGTCAATTCCAGCAGATAGGCGTAGGAATAGCGGGCGTTCAAGGGGGCGGCGACCTCGTCGAGCCACAGGGTGGGAACCCCGAGGCCGTGGAAGATCTGAAAGGCGGACAACCCCAGGAGCACGCACAGCGCCGACCACCACCAGCCCGGGTTCTCCTCCCGGTCCGCCGGGCCTGAAAGCCCCTGTCCGGGCTGCACGCGGCTGTCTGCGGTCATGTGGTCCTGCATGTCGTGGGTGTCGCTCGGGAAAGGCGCGCGGGACGGCCTCAGCCGTGCCTGAGCAGGGCTTCCACGACGGTCTGCTGGTCCTGTTCGGAAAGGCCGGGAAACATGGGAAGGGAAAAGATCTCTCCGGCGGCCTGGCCCGTGAGGGGCAGGTCTTCCGGAGCGTAGCCGAGGTGCGCGTAGGCCGGCATGGTGTGGATGGGCCAGGGGTAGCTCACGTTGAGCAGGATGCCTTCCGCCCGGAGCGACTCCAGGATGTGATCGCGCCTGGGGTGGCGCACGACATAGAGATAGTAGGCGTGCTCGTTCCCGGGGGCCGTGGCGGGCAGGGTGTACGCCGTGCCCTTCAGGGCCTCGTCATAGCGCGAGGCGATGGCCCTGCGCCGCGCGATGTCCGCGTCGAGGGTCTTGAGCTTCAGCCTGAGCATGGCCGCGTGGAGTTCGTCCAGCCTGCTGTTGCAGCCTTGTTCCAGGGCATAATAGGTCTTCTCCATCCCGTAGAAGCGCAGCCTGCGCAGCCTGTCCGCCACGTCCCGGGAGTCGGTGAGGGCCATGCCCCCGTCGCCGTACGCCCCCAGCAGCTTGGTCGGATAGAAGGAAAAGGCGGAAACCTCGGACAAGGACCCCGCCTTCCTGCCGTAGCGGGTGGCGCCGTGCGCCTGGGCGCAATCCTCGATGAGGAGCAGGGAGCGCTCGCCAGCGACCTTCGCGATGGCCTCCATGTCCGCCATCTGCCCATAGAGATGGACCACGACGACGGCCGCCGTGCGGGGAGTGACGGCCTGCGCGAGACTGGCCGGGTCCATCAGGTACGTTGCGGGGTCGATGTCGCAGAACCTCGGGACGCACCGGGCGTTGACGATGGCCGCCACGGTCGGGACGGCGGTGTTGGACACCGTCACCACCTCGTCCCCGGGTTTCACTCCGGCCGCCTGGAGCGCCAGGGTCACGGCGTTGGTGCCGTTGTCGAGCCCGACGCCGTGGGCCACCCCGCAGTATGCCGCGAATTCCCTCTCGAAGGCTTCCACGTTGGGGCCGAGGATGAGCTTCCCCGAGGAAAACACCTCGTCCACCGCTTTGAGGAACTCCTCCCTGCGGTTTTCGTATTCGCCAAGATAGCTCCAGACAGGAATGGTCATGGGGATTCTCCTCGCCCGGCGGCGACGCCGGGCGTTCCGAGCGGATCACGCGCCGGAAAGGGTCGGGATGGGCGTTTCATGCGCCTGTCGAGTCGGTGTGCGAACGCGCCGCGCGCAGAAGAGCGGCCAAGCTCTCCGCATCCATGCGCAGGGCGTCCGCCGCTTCGCGTCCGTCCCGCGCGCGGATCGAAGCCGCGAACCGGCTGAAAAAAAGGGCGAAGGCGTCCGCCGGAGGGAAACACGCCCTGGAAGCGCCGGCCTGCCCGTTCAGGTCCAGAAAGGTCTGCTGTCCAGGCGCGGGGGTGAAGGCGCGGTCCATGCTCACCGCCAGACCGGGGCCCAGGGCCAGGAGCGAATTCGCGTACCCCGTATCGAAGCCGAACACCCCCGTGAAGCTGCGCCCGCCGGGATACGCGAGCAGGCAGGCGAAGGACGTTTCGACCGCAGGGCCGCCGCCCGGGGACGGCGCGGTCGTCAGCACCCTGCAAGAGACCGAACTGGGGGCGCAGCCGAAAAGGAAGCGCCCGGGGCTGACCGCGTACGGCCCCAGATCGAGCAGGGCCCCGCCGCCCAGCGCCTTGTCCATGCGGTAGTTGCCCGGCGCAAACGGCGGGAAGGAAAAGGCCGCCTGGAGCCTGGACGGCCCCTGAACTCCGAACAGCTCCCTGAGAGCCGCCACCCGGGGATGGCAAGTCCAGACGGTGGCCTCGGCCAGAACCAGCCCCCGCTTGTCCGCCAGCTCCAGCGCGGCGAAGGCCTCCCCCGGGTCCTGAAAGGCCGGTTTGTCCACGGCCACGTGCCTGCCTTGCCCCAGCGCCTCCAGGACGAGCCCGGCGTGCCTGCTGTTGTGCGTGGACACATAGACCGCCTCGGCGTCGCTTCGCGCGAGCGCCTCGGAATAGCCGCCGTAGGCCGTCACGGGCAGCGGGCACGCCCCTTCCAGGGGCACGCCCGACTCGGAGCAGACGTCCAGGGCCGCGATCCCCGCCGCGGCCAACCCGGGCAGCACCCTTCGGCGGAAGACCGACGAGTTCCCGAGAACCAGGAGCTTCACGCGCAGACCTCGAGGCCAGGGGCGCCTTGCCCCCCCCAACCTTTCGAGCCCCCCTCCGCCACGGGCGCCAGGTTCAGGCAGGCAAGCAGGTTGCGCGCCTCCATGTTCAGGTGGCCATGGCGGGCGAGGCGCAACAGCTGCCCGATGGTCATCCATTTGTAGTTGGGGCCTGGATGGGACATCCCCTGCGGGGCCTCCATCAGGATGTACTCGTTCTCGAAATGATGGAACCGCCCGCCCTCCTCCGACTGGACGCCGCGATAGTAGACATCCGCCGGGTTCGGTTCGAGGAAGACGTCCAGCAGCCTCGGCGCGAGTCGGCCGCCGCGCCTGGCGAGCACGTCGGAGCACGACACCGTGGGGCCGATCTCCGCCCCGTCCAGGCTGCCCGGGTCCAGGCTGGTCCTGGCGAGCAGGTGCAGGATGCCGTTGATGCGTTTGAGCAGGAAGCCGCGCAGGCCGCGATGGGGATGGTGCAGGATGGGCTGGTCCCAGGAGTTGGTCTCCCGGCAGAAGGCCGACACGCTCAGACCGATGACGGAGAAAAAGAGCCCTTCCTCATGGCGGATGGACTGGCCGTCGACGATCCACTTGTTCAGGCCCTGGAGAGGGACGCGGGTCTTGATCAGGCGGTGGCTGGTCTTGTGGGTGTTGAGCCATGCCAGGATCTCGTCCATGGACGCCTGCTCCCGGCCGCTGTTGGCGCAGGAGAGGCACACGTCGCGGGCCCTCTCGTCCATGGCGTTCCACTCGACCAGATCGTCCAGCATGGGGGATGTGTCCAGGCTGACCATCGGGATGAGGGACAGCACGGACCGGGCGTCCATGTTGACCACGTTGTCCAGCCCGAGAAGGGCCTTGAGCTGGCCGAGGGTAAGCCACTTGAACCCTTCGAGGACTTCCACCTCGCCGGTGGCCTCCACGATCATGTTCCTGTTGCGCTTGCCCAGGAAACGGCTGCCCTGTTCCGTCTGGATCTGGTCCAGCAGGGTCCGGGAGAGCTTGTTGGACACGAAATATTCCAGGTAGGGCGTGCCCTTTCCCTTGTGCACCCGGGTGTAGTTGCTCCAGGTCGCCTGCACGGTGGGCGCCAGCTGGAGCGTGTTGACGTTGCCCGGCTCCCGCTTGGCCTGGACCAGGAAGTGAAGCAGGCCGTCGAATCTGCGGGTGAGAAACCCGAGGATGCCGATTTCCGGCTGGTTGATGATCGGCTGGTCCCAGGATTTCACCGGGCCGAACGTCGTCTTCACGCGAAGACCTTCCACGGTGAAGAACTTGCCGCTGCGGTGGACGAGCCTGGACGGGTCGTCCTCCATGCTCCAATCCCTGGCCTGCTCCAGGTCGATGATCCTCGCTTCGAACAGGGACGCTTCACGCTGGGCCTCATACCACACCCTGGCCGCGTCAAGCCCCGGGCACACCCCCGCAAGGGACAGGTGCGACCGCAGCATGAGCAGCTCCGTGCCGCCGGTTCTTTTCTGGGATCTCATGACGGCGACATCTCCCGACAATACTCTTCATACGTGCGGATGGACCGGCTCATGTCGTAGAGGGTGTCGGCCAGGACCAGGCAGACCGCCCCAGGGCTGAAGTCTTCCAGCCGCACGAAGACCATGGGCGGCATATAAACCCCCCAGGAGGGGTCGTTCATGACGTAACGGAGACAATCCCGGCCGTCGGTGAGCGTCAGACGGAAGGAGCCGTGGACAGCCAGGACCACCTGTCGCGTGTCCCGGTGGGCATGGCCCCCCCGGTCTGCGGTCATGTGGTGCATGTAGAACACGCGACGGATTTCAAAGGGCACGCAGCCGCCTCCCTCGATCACGGAAAGGCGGCCTCTGGAATCGCCGTGGGTGGGAACCTCCACCCTGCATACGCCCTGCAGCGGACTCATTTCACTGTTTCCCCGATGTTGGCCGCCCGGGGTCCGCCGGGAAGGGGGGCGGCGACGCTACCGCTGCCGGCTGCTGCCCATCGGGCCGCGACAAGGCGCCGTGGCGTTCGCGCACGACGTGTTGCGGAGCGGCATTGAGTTCCTGCAAGGTCCTGGAGGCGTACTCCCCCGCCAGCCCCGCCGCCGCGAGGCACGCGCCTGCGACCGACCAGCCCAGCCCGCAGGCCGCCCAGGGGACCGACATCTTCAGGCCGCCTACCCCCAGGGCCGCGATCCCGCAAAGGACCGAGACCATGCCCAGCGTGAAGGCCAGCCGGGCGGGGGCCGGGGAGAACGACATGGCCATGTCCATCCACAGGTCGACAAGCTTGCCCAAGGTATATCCCGAGGCGCCCGCGCGGCGCTCGTGGTGCTCCACCTCCACCCTGCCCACGCGGTCGGTGGCCCGCAGGATCAACCCGTCCAGATAGGGGTTGGGCCCCCTGTACCGCGTGACCTGCTCGCGGAGGAAGCGGTTCAGGCACTTGAAGCTGGAGAGGTAGAGCCCTTTCGGCTTGCCGAGCAGCCAGCAGGCCATGACGTCGTTGAGCATGCTCCCCACGTTGCGCGCCAGGGAATGCCGCTTCTCCCGGAACACTCCGTAGACGACGTCGTCCCCCCCCTGGACGCACCGGGCGAGCAGCCTGGGGGCCTCTGAAGGAGGGTTCTGGAAATCGTCGTCGAGGATCAGGGTGTACTCGCCCCGGGCCTCGGCCAGGCCTGCCATGACCGCGCGGTGCTCCCCGAAATTCCTGGCCATCCGCAGATAGGCCACCACTCCGGGATAGCGCTCGCACAATCCGAGACAGACCTCGTGGCTGGCGTCGCGGCTGCCGTCGTTGACCAGCACGATCTGGAGGGACCTGCACCGCAGCACCCGCACGATTTCGGCGCACAGCCGGGCGATGCTGCCTTCCGCGTTGTACACCGGGACCACCACGGACACGTCCAGCGCGGAAAACGCCGGAGGAGCCTCCGCGCCGGGGGCTTCCGCAGGCGGCGCGGGCCTTCGGGCGATCGCGAAAACGGACAGCCCGGCCGGCGGACGCCAGCCATGGCGAAGGATCAGCCGGTTCTCCAGCCTGCGCACCAGGAACAGGAGACGGTTGAGGAGCGCGGGCAGGGGAAACAAGTCGGAGGACGGTTCGCTCCCGCACGGGCGCAGCAGCCTCTTCAACAGCCTGAAAAGGACCGCCGGCGCGAAGAGCGCGCTGTTGGAGTATGCCACCGTCTCGATCTCGAAGCCTGCAGATTCGACCAGCTTCCTGATTTCATCCGCCGAATACCGGCGAACGACGCCCACCGCCCTGTCATGGTCCCCATGGAGCCATTGCCCGGCCGCGACATTCAGAACCAGACGCCCTCCGGGCTTCAAGACCCTGAGATGCTCTTCCAACAGCGCGGGCGCAGACTGCTCAGCCACGTTGGACAGCACGTCCAGGCTCAAGACCGCGTCGAACAACTCCCCCCCCATGGGGATGGCGAGGCTTGAAGCCTGGACCAGGCGTCCCTGCGAGCCCCTACGGGAGGAGAAAGAAAGGGCCTTCCCGGACAGGTCGAAGCCGAACGCGCGCGCTTCAGGCAACAACTCGAGCATCCTGCCGGTTCCACACCCGGCATCGAGGATGCGTCCGACAGTCCGCTTGCCGTCGCGCCGCAAAGCATCAAGCACCTGGTCTTGCAAGCCCAGATACCACCAGTGAGACCATTCCGCCTTGTACATGGCCTCATACTCGGCATCCAACATGACACCCATGACCGCTTCACCTGGCGATGATTTTGATAATCAACAACGTGTCGCCCGGGAGGAGCAACTGGCTGGCACCTTGACCGTATGGCATGGACGCCTTCAAGGCAAGACGGGAATGCCCAATGAATATCCGCCGTCACAATGCGGCGCTCGACAACATGCGAACACCATGCTTCCCGCCCGCACAACGGTGTGACAGCGATGCCTTTCGGACCCCGGCGGCGTCCCGGACAAATCTTTCGCTTGCACTTTCCCAGCGCGGGATTGCCTCCATTTCCGGGTGTGCCGCCCCCCATGACGCAGCCTGCGTGACCTGGCGCAACGCAGGCGGAGGTGAAGGGACAACGGCACTTCCAACATCCCTCCTGCAGGACGCATGAAGAGGCCCGAGGCCGAAGCGCAGTCCGCTGCCGTCGGGTTTTGGCGTCCCCCCCGCCGGCAGGCCGCGAGGACTGCACGAAGGACGCCGCGCAACGCCCCGATCGCCCTCCCGGCCATGACAAGGAGCCCTGTCGCGTGTATGATCCTCCGAAACCGTGCCCCTTCAGCCACGCAACGAGGTGACGTCATGGATGATCCGACCGGAGAGAACTGGCACCATCTTGATGCCTCCGAGACCGTCACGCTCCTCGCCTCCCATCCGGACAATGGCCTGGAGCCCCAGGAGGCAAAACGCCGCCTCCTGCGGTTCGGCCCCAACGCCATCGCCCCCCGCAAGGGGAAGACCCCGCTCAAGCGCTTCCTGCTGCAGTTCCATCAGCCGCTGATCTACATCCTCCTCGGCGCGGGCTTCGTCACGGCCGCGCTGGGCGAGCCGGTGGACTCCCTGGTTATCCTCGGCGTGGTGCTCGTCAACGCCGTGGTGGGCTTCATGCAGGAGGCCAAGGCCGTCGGCGCGCTCGAAGCGCTGGCGAAGTCCATGGTCACCGAAGCCACCGTGTTGCGCTCGGGGACCATGCTGCGCCTCCCGGCCGAAGCCCTGGCCCCGGGCGACATCGTGCTCCTGCGCTCCGGCGACAAGGTTCCGGCGGACCTCCGCCTGCTCGCCGCCCGGAACCTCCAGGCCGACGAGTCCGCCCTCACGGGCGAATCCCTCCCCGTGGAAAAGGACACGGCCCCGCTGCCCGAGGCCACGGTGCTGGCCGACCGGCGCAACATGGCCTACGCCTCCACCCTGGTCACCTACGGGCAGGCCACGGGCATCGTGGTCTCCACCGGCCTGAACACCGAGATCGGCAGGATCTCGCACCTGGTGGCCCAGGCCGACGATCTGGCCACGCCCCTGACGCGCAAGATCGAGACCTTCAGCAACTTCCTGCTCTGGGCCATCCTGTCCCTTGCCGCCCTGACCTTCCTGGCGGGCGTGCTGCGGGGCGAACCGGCGGCCGCCATGTTCATGGCCGCGGTGGCCCTGGCCGTGGGGGCCATCCCCGAGGGGCTGCCCGCCGCCGTGACCGTCATCCTGGCCATCGGCGTCTCGCGCATGGCCGCCCGGGGCGCGATCATCCGCAAGCTTCCCGCCGTGGAGACCCTGGGCGGGGCCACGGTGATCTGCTCGGACAAGACCGGCACCCTGACGCAGAACCAGATGACCGTCACCGCGCTCTACGCCGGGCGGGAGGCCTACGCCGTCAGCGGTTCGGGCTACGACCCGGAGGGACGCGTCGAGGGGGGAGACCTCTCCAGCGCGGCGCTGTCCGAGACGCTCCTGGCCGGCGCGCTCTGCAACGACACGCGCATCGACGAGACCCGGGGCACGCGCTCCGTGGTGGGCGACCCCACCGAGGCCGCGCTCCTGGTCGCGGCCCGCAAGGCCGGGATCGACGCCCGCGAGGCCGCCCAGCGCCTGCCGCGCCTGGACACCCTGGCCTTCGAGTCGCAGCACCAGTACATGGCCACGCTGCACGGCCGGGAAGGGCAGGAGCCGACGGCCTACGTCAAGGGGGCCGTGGAGTCGGTGCTGGCGCGCTCCGCGACCCGGCTCCTCGCGGACGGCGCCGCCGCCCCCCTCGACGCGGACGCCGTGCACGGGGAAGCGGAGCGGATGGCCTCCAGGGGCCTGCGCGTGCTGGCCATGGCCCGCAAGCGTCTTCCGGCCGGGAGCGCGGCGGTGGACCACCAGGACATCTCCTCCGGCCTGGAATTCCTCGGCTTGCAAGGCATGATCGACCCCGCCAGGCCCGAGGCCCTGGCCGCCGTCTCCTCCTTCAAGGCGGCGGGGGTGCGCGTGAAGATGATCACCGGCGACCACGCCGTGACCGCCGCCGCCATCGGCGGCCAGCTGGGCCTGGGAGGCCGCTCCTGCCGGACCCCCGCCTCGTGCGACGTGCTGACCGGGGCGCGCATGGCCGGGATGGCCGACGACGAACTGACCGCAGCCGCGGCGGACACCGACATCTTCGCGCGCGTGGACCCGGACCAGAAGCTCCGGCTCGTCTCGGCCCTGCAGCGCAGGGGGGAGGTGGTGGCCATGACCGGGGACGGCGTCAACGACGCCCCGGCGCTCCGGCAGGCCGACATCGGCGTGGCCATGGGGCGCGGCGGGACGGAAGCAGCCAAGGAAGCCTCGGACATGATCCTCACCGACGACAACTTCGCCACCATCGAGGCCGCCGTGGAGGAAGGCCGGGGCGTGTACGACAACCTGCTCAAGTTCATCGTCTGGACCCTGCCCACCAACCTGGGCGAAGGGCTCGTCATCCTGGTTGCCGTGCTGCTGGGCGCCGTGCTGCCCATCCTCCCCGTGCAGATCCTGTGGATCAACATGACCACCGCCGTGGTCCTCGGGCTCACCCTGGCCTTCGAGCCCAAGGAGCCGGGCCTCATGGACCGGCCGCCCCGCCGCGCCGACCAGCCCATCCTGGACCGGCGGCTGGTCAGCCGCATCCTGCTGGTGGGCGCGATCCTGCTGCTTGCGTCCTTCGGCTTCTTCAAGTGGGAGCTGGCCGTCTCCGGCAACGAGGCCCAGGCCAGGACCGTGGCCGTGAACGTGTTCGTGCTGGTGGAGGCGTTCTACCTCTTCAACAGCCGCTCCTTCACCCGCTCGGCCTTCGAGCTCGGCTTCTGGACCAACAGGTGGCTCCTGGGCGGCTTCGCCCTGATGATGGTCCTGCAGGTCCTCTTCACGTATCTCCCGTTCATGAACGCCATGTTCCACTCGGCCCCCGTGGGCGGCCTGAGCTGGATCAAGGCCACGTTCGCCGGGGTGGCGGCCTATTTCGCGGTGGAGTTCGAGAAGAGGCTCCAGCGCGCCTAGTGTCGCGATCGTGCAAGCCAGGAGATGTTCTTCAACATCGAAAGGAATGGTTTTGAATGGTTGCCTTGATCATCCGTATGGACGGATCGTGAGGACGCAACACCGGGGGAGCGAGGCCGGGAACGCGGGAGGCGCTTTCCACGGGACGCGCGAACCCCGGCTTCTTGCGGCAACCGTCCGCAAGGACGGGCTGCGGGGGCACGGCGCGGGCGAGGCCGCGCCTCGCCGGGGGAGGCGGAGGGTTCCATGCTGACGACATCGCGGTTCCACCTGAGGTTCTGGCCCGTGTGGGTCTCCGTCGGGGCGGTCCTGGGCCTGTGGATCGCCTGCAAATGGCTCTCCCAGGACTGGTTCGACGACGGCTTCAAGTACGTCGCCAAGGCCTCCTCCCTGGGTTCCGCCACGCTCATGTGCTGGTGCCTGGCGCTCTCCGCGCGCTTCCGGGTCCTTGAGGACCTCTTCGGCGGCCTGGACAAGGTCTACCAGGTGCACAAGCGGCTGGGGAAGCTGCTCTGCCTGACCCTGGCCCCGCACCCCCTCTTCCTTGCCGCGCACAGGCTGCCGGACGTGTCCGCGTACCTGGCCTACTTCGCCCCCGCCGCGACCCTCCAGGACCGCTACGCCCTCGGCAAGGACCTGGGCCTCGCCGCCATGATCGCCCTGTGCGCCCTGGTGGCCCTCTCCCTGCGGCTCATCATGCGCTACGAGGCGTGGAAGCGCCTGCACGGATGGCTCGGCCCCGTCTTCCTGCTGGTCATGGCCCACGTGTACCTGTTGGACGCGGACGTGGCCCGCTACGCCCCCCTGCGCGTCGTGTTCTGGGGCATGCTCCTGGGGGCCGCCGCCTCCTGGGTGTTCATCCGTTTCCTCTACGGGCGCTTCGGCCCCCGCCACGCCTACGCGGTGGAGTCCATCGAGACCGTGGGCGGCGCGCGGGAGATCACGCTGCGGCCCCTGGGCAGGCCCCTGGACTTCAAGGCCAGCCAGTTCGTCTATCTGGTGATCCGCACCCCCCCCATCCCCCCGGAGCCCCATCCCTACTCCATCGCCTCCGGCTACTCGCCCGACGGCCGCTTCAAGCTGGGCATCAAGGAGGTGGGCGACCACACGAGATCGCTCGCCCACCTCGCGCCCGGCGACAGGACCGACGTCTACGGGCCTTACGGGCGCTTCAGCGAGCCGTTCTTCAACCGTGGCAGGGACTGCGTGTTCGTCGGGGGCGGCATCGGCATCACCCCGTTCATCGGCATGTGGCACGTGGCCCTGCACTCCGAGGAGCGCCTGCGCCCGGACGGCATGGACAGCCTGCTCAAGGCCAGGCATCCGGAGCTCTCCAGCGAGTGGAAGGCCCCCCGGATCGCCCTGTTCTACGTCTGCCGGAACAGGGAGGAGGCGAGCTTCGACGACGACATCCGCGCCCAGGCGGCGCAAAGCCCCCTGGGCGGCATGGAGCAGGCGCGCCAGGCGGGATTCGACTACGTGCTCCACGAGAGCCAGGCCCACGGGCGCTTCGGCATCTCCCACATGCGGGACGTCCTGGGCGAGCGGTTCCCCGGCAGGCTCTTCTTCCTGTGCGGACCGACCCCCATGATGGAGGACCTCGCCGCCCGGCTGCTCGCCGAGGGCGTGCCCCCCCTGGACATCCTCATCGAGGACTTCAACCTCGTCTGATTGCCCTCCGGAGGGGACCGCGCCACGGCGGCGCTCCAGGGGGAGAGCCCGCGCCACGGTTTCCGAAACGCCGGGCCGCAAGGGGCGGAAAGCGGCCTTCCCCCTTGCCCCCGCCCCTCTTCCGGGCTAGCGTGCGCGGCCATGAACGCCAACACCTTCGGAAGCCTTCTGCGGCTCACCACTTTCGGCGAATCCCACGGCCCGGCCATCGGCGGGGTCCTCGACGGCTGCCCCGCCGGGCTCCCCCTCAGCGAGGCCGACCTCCAGCAAGGCCTGGACCGCCGCCGTCCCGGCCAGGGCGGGCTGGCCTCCACGGCCCGCGACGAGCCCGACCGCGCGCGCATCCTCTCCGGGGTGTTCGAGGGCGTGACCACCGGCACGCCCATCGCCTTCGTCATCGAGAACACCGACCAGCGCTCCCGCGACTACTCGGCCATCAAGGACATCTTCCGGCCGGGCCACGCCGACTACACCTACCAGGCCAAGTACGGCGTGCGCGATTACCGGGGCGGCGGCCGGGCCTCGGCCCGCGAGACGGCCGCCCGCGTGGCCGGGGGCGAGGTGGCCCGCCTGATCCTGGCGCGCGGCGGCGTGAAGGTGTACTCCTACACCACCGAGATGGGCGACGTGCCCGCCCAGTGCATGGACCCCCTGAACGCCCACACCCGCCCCTTCTACGCCCCGGACGACTACGTGGTGGACATCTGGACCGACCGCGTGGAACTGGTGCGCTCCGAGGGCGACTCCATCGGCGGCGTGGTCTGCGTGACGGCCACGGGCATGCCCGCCGGGCTGGGCGAGCCCGTGTTCGACAAGCTCGACGCGCGCCTGGCCTACGCCCTCATGGGCGTGGGCGCGGTGAAGGGCGTGGAGATCGGGGCCGGGTTCTCGGCGGCGCGCAACTACGGCTCCAAGAACAACGACCCCATCACCCCCCGGGGCTTCGCCTCCAACCGCGCGGGCGGCATGCTGGGCGGCATCAGCTCCGGCCAGGACGTCGTGGTGCGCGCGGCCGTGAAGCCCATCCCCTCCGTCGCCAAGGAGCAGCTGACCACCACCACCTCCGGCGAGGAGACCACCGTGCGCGTGGGCGGACGCCACGACGCCTGCGCCATCCCGCGCATCAACCCGGTGCTGGAGGCCATGGTCTGCCTGACCCTGGCCGACTTCTGGCTGCTCTCGGGCCGGCGCATCTGAGCCTGGGCGGCCGCCCGCGCTCCGGCCCGGCGCGGGGCGGGGCGGACACGGGGCGGACCGACCCTCACGCTCCTGGGCCGGTCAGCCCAGGAGCTTCACCAGGCGGTGCTTCTGCTCAAGCTGGAATTCGCTGGTGAGGGCCGGGCGCGAGGCCTCGAAGGAGAGCCCCGCCTCCCGATCCGCGCCGCCCGAGAGCCAGTTCTCCAGCCCGGCGGCGCGCACCGAGGCCGCAGACGCCTGCCAGG
>NZ_JBZVFJ010000098.1:0-14705 GCF_058402725.1 Fundidesulfovibrio sp.
GGCCTGGGTGAAGGGATGCCAGACGTGGCGGCGGTCCATCTCCAGCACGCCGGGGGCCGCATCGCCAGATTCGCGCGCCGGAAGCTCCAGCCGGGCGGCCCAGGGGGCCAGGGCCTCGGGCGTGAGGGGGGCGAGGCGCGGCAGCTCCAGCACCACGCGCACGCGGCCAAGGGTTTCGATGTCGCGGCGGTTGCGGGCGTCGGGCTCGCCGATCAGGGCCACGCCCGCCACCTCGATGCCGCGCAGGCGCAGGGCCTCCAGGGTGAGCAGGGTGTGGTTGATGGTGCCCAGGCCCGAGCGTGCGGCCACCAGCACGGGCAGGCCGAGGCGGGCCATGAGCGCGGCCATGTCCTGCCCCGGCGCGACGGGCACGAGCGCCCCGCCCGCGCCCTCCACCACCAGGGGGCGCGCGGTCCCGGGCAGGCGCACCTGGTGGATGTCCAGGCGCATGCCCGCCAGTTCGGCGGCCTGGCTGGGGGCCAGGGGATCAGGAAGCACGCAGGCCGGGGGATGCAGGCGCTCGGGGCCGAGGGAGGCCAGCCGGGCGGCCTCTGCAGTGTCGGAGTCCTGCCCGGTCTGGAAGGGCTTGAAATAGTCCGCGCCCAGGGCGCGGCAGAGCAGGGCGCTGAGCACGGTCTTGCCCACGCCGGTGTCGGTGCCGGTGACGAAGTAGCCGTTCATGGCGATGATTCTAGTCCGTAAGCGGCCGGAACGCCAGGGCGTGGAGGGCGTGGTAGGCCATGGGGGCGGTGGAGGCGTCGGCAAGGGCCGCCACGGCGCGCAACGCGCCCGGCGTGAGGGGGGTGTGGCCGGGGCGCGGCACGCGCCCGCCCACGGCCCGGAGGTGGCGGGGCAGGTCCATGGCGCTCACGAGCGCCAGGGGGTGCACCTCTTCGGTCACGTCCGGGGGCGCGGGAAAATAAGCGGCCAGCTCCTCCCGGGAGGGGAAGTCCTGGAGGCCGCAGGAGAGCCCCAGGGCCTGATGCGCCGCGCGCCAGGGCTCGAAGGTCCCCGCTCCGGGCAGGCAGACGGCCAGCAGCCCGCCCGGGCGCACCAGGGACCACAGGGCTGCCAAGGCCTGGCCCGGGTTTTCGGTCCAGTGCAGGGCCATGCTGGAGGCCACCACATGGAAGCCGGGCCGCAGGGCCGGGGACTGGATGTCCATGGCCACGGACAGGGGGCCTCCGGGTCGGAGTCCGTTCTGGAGTCGGTCCGGGGTCCGGCCCAGGCGGCGCGCGGCGCGCCCGAGCATCTCCGGGGAGAGGTCGGCCAGGACGTAGCGACCCACCGATGCGTGGGCAGCCAGACGTTGGGCCAGGAAGCCCGTACCGCAGCCCGCGTCCAGGACGCTCGCCCCGGGGGGCAGGCCGCGCTCCAGGATGAGCCCGGCCAGCCGGTGCGCGGCGGCCTCCTGGGGTCTGGCGTGGAGGTCGTAGGCGTCGGCCCGGGAGAAGGCCCGGCGGATGCGCGCCTGGCGCGAGAGGGTCACAGGCGCTCCAGGAAGGCCTGGAGGAGCCGGGCGGTCTCGTCCGGGCGCGTGGCCGGGAAGGCGTGGCCGCCGGAGAGGAGTTCGGCCCCGGGGAAGCGCTCCAGGAAAGTCTCCTTGGGCACGACGGCGTCGTTGCTGGCCCCTATGGCCAGGAGCGGGCCGGACCAGGCATCCAGCCGGTGGGATTCGTCCCATTGCAGGAGGTTGTCCAGGCCCTGGGCCAGGCGGTCGGTGTCCGCGAGGCCGGTGTCCGGGCGAAGGTGCGCGGGCAGGGCGCAGGTTTCGTGGAAGGCGGCCAGGATGTGGCGGGGGTCCCGCGCGAGGCCCCGGCGCATGGCCCGGACGGCCGGAGTCGGGCCGGGGAAGCGGGTGAAGCCGCCCAGGCAGGCCAGGGCGTCGGGGCGGGGGGCCTCCCGGCGCAGCAGGGCGGCAAAGCCCAGGGAGTGTCCCACGGCCACCAGGGGGCCGGGGGAGGCGAGGAATTCTTCGGGAGGGTCCGTGCGTTCGGGGCCGAAAAAGCCCAGGTCCAGGGCCGCTGCGGGATGGCCGGGGAGCCGCGCGAGCAGGGGGGCCCAGAACGAGGCGTCCAGGCCCCATCCGTGCACGAGGAGCAGGCGGGCGGGGACGCTCATTGGCAGCCTCCGGCGGCTCGGACCACGGCGTCGGCCAGGCGCTCCACATCGTCCGGGGTGTGCAGGGCCGTAAGCGACAGACGCAGCCTGCTCGATCCCTCGGGCACGGTGGGCGGGCGCACGGCCACGGCCAGCACGTTCTCCCGGCGCAGGGCTTCCATGGCGGCCAGGGCGCGGGCGGCGTCGCCCAGGATCACGGGGACGATCTGGGTGGAGGAGCGTTCGGTGCCCAGCCCCGCCGCGTTCAGCCGCCTGCGCAACTCTCCGGCCAGGGAGAGCAGCCGCTCCCGCCGAGGGGCAAGGGTCGGGACGAGGTCCAGGGCCGCGTCGGCCGCGCCCAGGCAGGGCGGGGGCAGGGCAGTGGAAAAAATGAAGCCGGAAGCTTTGTTCACTAGGTATTCCCGGAGTTCCCGCGAGCAGCAGATGTAGGCTCCGTAGCTGCCCAGGGACTTTCCCAGGGTGCCCATCACGAGCCCTCGTTCGATGGCAGCGCCCTCGGCCAGGCCCATGCCCGTGGGGCCGAACACCCCGGTGGCGTGGGCCTCGTCCAGGTAGAGGAAGGCCCCGTGGCGCGCTGCCAGTTCCGCCAGGTCGTACACGTCGGCCTGGTCGCCGTCCATGGAGAAGACCGACTCGCTCAGGATGAAGCGCGCGCGCTTCTCGTGGGCGTGCTTCTTGAGCAGCGTCTCCAGATGGTCCAGATCCAGGTGGCGGTAGCGCAGCTGGCGCGCTCCGGCCAGGCGGCAGCCCTGGTGCATGCTGGCGTGGTTGAGCTTGTCGGCGTAGACCAGCGGCTCTGCGCCCAGCGTCCGTTCGTCCAGGAGCGCGGCGATGGCGGAGGCGTTGGTCTGGTAGCCCGAGCCCATGACCAGGGCGGCCTCGTGGCCCTTGAGCCGGGCCAGCTTCCCCTCCAGGGCCTCGTGCGGGGGCAGGGTGCCCCGGATCAGGCGCGCGGAGGCCGAGCCCGCTCCCCAGCGGCGGGCGAAGGCGCAGGCCCCCTCCACCACGGCGGGGTGGCGCGAGAGGCCCAGGTAGTCGTTGGAGGATGCGTCCAGCACGTCGACCTGTCCGGGATCGAACACCCTGGTGGCGCGCAGCCGTCCTGCGTCCCGGGCCTCGGCCAGGGCCTGGCGGTAGCGCTCCTCAGGCATCCTCGATCTCCCATCCTGCATCCAGGATGCCCTGGCGGTCGGCGGCGGCGTCCAGGCCCGGGGTGGTGAGGTAGTCGCCGGTCATCAGCCCGCTGGCCCCGGCCTCCAGCGGCGCGAGGCCCCGCGTTGGTCCGAACACGGTCTTGCGGCCGCCGCAGATGCGCAGATGCGCCGAGGGCAGGATGAAGCGCAGAAGCGCCACGATCTTCAGGGCCTCCTCGGGCGCGAGGGGCGGCCTGCCCTCCATGGGCGTGCCCGGGATGGGCGAGAGGAAGTTCACGGGCACGGAGTCCACGCCCAGCTCGCGCAGGGTCAGGGCCAGCTCGGCGCGCTGCTCCCAGCTTTCGCCCAGGCCGAAGATGCCCCCCGAGCAGACGCCCACGCCCGCGCGTTGGGCGTCGCGCACTGCCTGCACGTCGTCCTCGTAGTCGTGGGTGGTGCAGATTTGCGGGAAGAAGCTGCGCGCGGTCTCCAGGTTGTGGTGGTAGAGGTGCAGCCCGTCGGCCCGGAGTTCCTCGAACTGCGCGGGCGTGAGGATGCCGCAGGAGGCGTCGGGGAGCATGTCCAGTTCCGCAACGCCGCGCACGGCCCGGCGCAGGCGCTCGAAGTCGTCCCGGGAGGGGGTGAGCCCGGAGAGCACGATGCCGAAGCGCCTGGCCCCGTGGGCGCGCATGGCCCGGGCGGCGGCGAGGATGCGTTCGTGATCGAGGAACGGGTGGCAGGGCGCGCCGGTGTCGAAGTGGGCGGACTGGGCGCAGAAGGCGCAGTTTTCCGAACAGCGCCCGCTCCTGGCGTTGACGATGGCGCACAGGCTCACGGCGCGGCCCAGGCGCGCAAGGCGGATGCGCCGCGCCGCGCCGAGGAGGTCCGCCAGTTCGTCGCCCCGGGCCTGGGCCACGGCGGCGATGACTTCGTGCAGGAGGTCGCCCCGGAGGTCCTGCCCGTCCAGGACGAGGGTGGTCGCCGCGTGGAGCGGCCGGTTGCCAATGATCATAAGTTGACGTAACGATTCAGGGATACTCCTCCCGGAAGGTGGAAACGGGAGGGCAGGGGCATCCTTACCCGGCGCGGCCGGGCTTGGCAACCGCCCCGCACGGAGGAACCTTGCACTACGTGCATCCTGTCATCATGCTCTGTCTGACGGGGCTCGCGCTCTACGTCCTGCGGCTTGGGGCGGAGCGTTTCGCGTCCAAACGCCTGGGGCGCAAAGGTCTCTTCGCCTGGAAGCGCCATGTGGCGCTGGGGCGGGTCACCCTGGCGGGGCTGCTCCTCGGGGCGGCCGGGGGGCTGGGAATCACCTGGGGCGTCTGGTCGGGGCCGGGGACCACGGGATGGCACGCCCTGTTGGGCGCATGCGCGGCGGCCCTGGCCGTGTCGGGCGCGGTCACCGGGCTGCGTCTGGACCGGGAGCGCGGCAAGGCCCCGGCAGGCGTGGCCCTGGCGCACGCCGCGGGCAACGCCCTCCTGGCGGCCCTGTGCCTGGCGCAGGTCTGGACCGGCTGGCGCGTGCTGGAGGACTTCGTATGGTGACCCAGGCTCGGCGCTACCACGAGGCCGTCTCCTACATGCGGGGGCTGCTCTCGGGAGGCGGGCCGGACTGGTCGGACCAGCCGCGCCAGTTCAAGAGCTATCCGGGGCTCCCCCTCGTGGAACTGCCCCGTCAGGCCGAGTTGCCCAAGGTGTCGGTGGCGCAGGCCGTGGAGGGAGCGCCGGAGGCTGCCGTCGCGCCAGTGGGCCTGGATGTGCTCTCGGCCGTGCTTTTCCACGCGGCGGGGCTCACGCGTTCGGCCAGCCACGGCGGGGTGGAACACATCTACCGCGCCTGCCCCTCGGCCGGAGCCCTCTATCCCTGCGAGGTCTATCTGGCGTGGCCAGGCGGGGGGGCACTGCGCAGCGGGCTTTACCACTACGACGTGACGCGCCACGGGCTCACGCTGCTGCGCCCGGGGGGCGTCGCCCCCGAGGCGCTGGGGCTGCCCGGGCGTTCGCTCCTGCCGGGCGAGGCGCTGTGTTTCGTCACGACGGTGATGCACCGCTGCGCCTGGAAATACCGCGCCAGGGCCTACCGCTACCTGAACCTGGACGCCGGGCACCTGGCGGAAGGGCTGGCGCTGGGCCTGGGGGCCTACCGCATCCCCTGGCGCATGGAGCTCGATTTCTCCGACGAGGCCGTGGCCGCCCACCTGGGGCTTGATCCCGCCCGGGAGGCCTGCCTGTGCGTGGCGCGTTTCGAGGCGGGCGGCCGGGCGGAGGCGGACCTCGCGCCGGGGCCGCTGCCAGAGGGCGTGGAGGCCTTCAGCCGCTGCGCGGTCTCGGACGGGTTGGCGCAGGATCTTGCGGCGGTGCACCGGGCCGCTTCGGTGACGCGCGAGCATGCCACGCCCGAATCGAGTGAGGATCGGGCCTTGCCGGGCGGCGCGGGGACGAGGCTGGGATCGGGCCTGCGCTGGCGCGGCCTGCCCGTCGGGGCGGGAGCGGCCGGGCGGGCCACGTTTTTCGAAGCCGTGGAGTCCCGGTGTTCCCGCAGGGCCTTCATGCCCGTGGAGCTCTCTCCCGCCGTGGCGGCCCGGGCGCTCTCGACGCTCTGCGGAGTGCTCCTGCCGCCTGGCGGCCACCCGCTGGAGCACGCCTGCGAGGCGGGCGTCCTGCTGGGGAGCGGGCCGTGGGGCGGGCCCGGGCTCTACATGCTGGACCGCGGGGGACGCGCCCTGGGGCTGCGCCGCGACGGCGACATGCGCCCGGCCATGGCCTCCGTCTGCCTGGATCAGCTCTGGATGCGCCGCGCGGCCATGGTGGCGCTCTTCTTCGCGGACTACGACGCCCTGGAGCCCCTCCTGGGCGCGCGGGGAGTGCGCTGGGCCTTCCAGGCGGCGGGACGCCTGGGGCAGCGCCTCTACCTGGCTGCAGAGAGCCTGGGCCTGGGGGCCTGCGGGGTGGGCGCGTTCTACGACGGCGAGGCCGCCGAACTGCTGGGCCTGCCCGAGGGAACAAGCCTGCTCTACGCCGTGCCCATGGGGCCGGTGAAGTCTTCGCAGCGGTGAAGCGCGGGCTCGCTCGTCAGTGGGTGCGCTCCTTGAGGGTGCGCATCATGTCGCGGATCACGTCCATGTGGTAGGAGATGAAGACGTTGTATTCGTGCTGGCTGCCCGGCACGGGGACTCCCTGCTGCTTGGCGGCGGCGTAGAGTTGCACCCGCGACATGCGTTCGCCGTGTTCCATCATCTGGCGCGCCGTGAAGCCGATGAGCGCTTCCTTGTTCCTGCGCGCTTCTTCCTCGGGCGTGGGCTGTTCCTTGGCCTGTTGCACGCCCGCCAGCAGCGCTTCCAGCTGGGAGAGACGGGCTTCGAGGTCTGCAATGCGGGGGTCTGGACCGTGTTCCTGGGGGCTTTCCGCCTGCGGGGACGCTTCGGGGGCTTTGGCGAGCAGTTCCTGATGGTGCGCGGCGAACTCCAGAGCCAGGGAGATGGCCTCCCGCTGGGACCAGCGGAACGTGGACTGCAAGGATTCCAGGGCCAGCGCCGCAGGAGCGGTGAGCGTAACGCCGATGGGTTTGCCGCCCCCGGCAACCTGCTTTTCCCGCCACCTGGTCGCGCGCGCCTTGCCATTCATGCGAGCCTCCGGCTTTTGCAGACTGTTCATAAGTCACTGCTTCATTTGCCTTGGGAATGCAAGGGAGAAACGCAACAATCGTTCATGTGAATGTGGCATGCGCAACAGACGCTCCCTTGCGGCGACCTGTCGCATGCTCCCCGGCGCGTAGCGCTTGCAGGTCCGGCCTGGCGCGAAACCTCGCCAGGGCCGGGATTCTCCGCCGATGCCGTCCTTCCGCGCGCCTTTCGCCTCGGGAGATGGATCGTCACAATGCGTCCGGGGCTGGCAATGCGCGCCGTGCTGTGGAATAGATGGCTGCGAACCGCCTCGATCCGGAGGAGCCATCCATGCCGCATCCTGTCCGCGCCCTGTCCCATGTCCTGATCCTGTCGCTCGCGCTGTCCCTGTGCGGCTGCTCGCCGCGTTTCAGCCTCATGGGTCAGGCCGGGCAGGACCCGCTGAAGCAGTACGACCTGGAGGGCAAGGGCCGGGGCAAGGTGCTGGCCCTGTGGGTGACGGGCTTCATCGGCGCGGGCTCGCGCCAGGGGCTTCTGGGCTCGCGGCCCGGGGCGCTCCAGGAGGCTGCCGCCGTGCTCAGGAAGGCGCGGGAGGACCGGGAGATCAAGGCCCTGGTGCTTTTCGTGGACAGCCCCGGCGGCACCGTGGCGGGCTCCGACCTGCTGCTGGGCGAGATCGAGGCCTTCAAGGCCGCCACCGGGGCCAAGGTCGTGGCCCAGGCCCTCACGGTGTGCGCCTCGGGGGGCTACTACGCGGCCCTTGGCGCGGACGAGATCCAGGCGCTGCCCTCGTCTCTGGTGGGCAGCGTGGGCACGGTGTTCATCACGCCCAAGCTGGCCGGGCTCATGGGCAAGATCGGCGTGGAGGCCGAGGTGGCCAAGTCCGGAGACCTCAAGGACATGGGCTCGCCCTTCCGGCCTTCCACGGAGGAGGAACGCCGCCTGGCCGCCGAACTCACGGAGCAGCTCAACCGGGGGTTCCTGGCCCTCCTCGACGCCCGGCGCGCCCTGGCTCCGGCCGCGCGCGCCGAGGTGGCCCGGGCCGGGGTCTATTCCGGGAGCCGCGCCCTGGAACTGGGGCTCGTCGACCGCCTGGGACGCCCCGCAGACGCCGTGGCCCGCGCACGAGTTCTGGCCGGGCTCCCCCCGGACGCCAGGCTGGTGGCCTACCGCCGCCAGAAGGTCCACGACGACACCCTCTACAACACCGCCACGGCCGATTACGGCGCGGACGCCCCCCGGTCCCTCGTGCCCGACCTCTCCAGCATGGGCCTGCCCCTGGAGGCGGGTTGCTACTACCTTTGGCCCCAGGCCCTTCCCGGGGGCGGCCGGTGAGCGCCGCGCAAGACCTGGGCTGCTGTCCGGCGGCGCGCAAGGCCTCGGCCTTCGTTCTGCGCCGGCTGCCGCAACTTCTGGAGGCGACGGCGCGCCTGCCCGCGCTGGACGTCGCCTGCGGCGACGGCCGCAACGGTCTTCTGCTGGCCTGTGGCGGAGCGAGGGTCCTGCTGGTGGACCGCTCCGAGGATGTCCTGGCCAGCCTGCGCGAGCCGGGCTGTCCCACCGGCGCGGTCTTCCAAGCCATGGACCTGGAGACGCCGGAGCCCCCGGACTTCGGCGAGGCCTGTTTCGGCGCGGTGCTGGTGTTCCGCTTCCTGCACAGGCCGCTCGTCCCGGCGCTGCGGCGCTGCCTGGCCCCGGGCGGCCTGTTCGCCTACGAAACCTACCTGGAGGGGCAGGAAACCCTGGGCAAGCCGCGCAGGCCAGAGCACCTGCTGCGGCGCGGAGAGCTGGCCCGGTGGTTCGCCGGGTGGGAGATCGTCGAGCATTTCGAGGGCTTCGAGGAGGATCCGCCCCGGTTCATGGGACGCATCCTCTGCCGCAAGCCGTCGGCCGCCGGGCAGAGGGCGGTTGCCAGCGGGCGGGCCTCCTGATACCACCGCGCCACCCCAACCGGAGAACCCGCCATGCGCCTGATCGTGATCATCGTGAGTTTCCTGCTCCTGGCCGCCGCCGCCGTCTCCCACGCCCAGACCGAGCGCGACGGCGCCGCCTGGCGCGAGCAGAACGACGCCTGGAAGTACGCCTACGTCACCGGACTGCTGGACGGCGTGACCACCGGGGCCGACTTCACCTTCCCCACCCTCACCTCGGGGAGCGTGGTGCTCCACAAGCCGGACAAGGCCTGCCTGGAAAAGGCCCAGACCACTTTCGAGTACAACACGAGCCGCTACTTCTTCGGGCTCTCCCTGCGCGACTTCGTGGACGGGCTCGACGCCTTCTACAAGGATCCGGCCAACACGCCCATCCCGGTGAACAAGGCGCTGCGCGTGTGGGCCATGTCCCGCAAGAAGGTCCCCGAGGCCGCCACGCTTTTGGAGGAGCTGCGCAAGGAGTGGAGCCAGCCCCGCTGACCCCTTCCCCTCGCGTGCGCCAGGGCCGCAACGCGAAAGAGCCGGACCGCAAGGTCCGGCTCTTTCGCGTTTCAGAAGGGCGCGTCCGGTGTGCCAGGCCCCCCTCGTGTCGCCATGGTGATGCACAACATCTACACGAAACCATTCATTTTACATTTTGAAAAACAGCTTTCTGTTCTTCAAGATCGCGACACTACGCCTGGCCGTCGCGTCCGGAGTCCGGGCCGGAATCCGGCTCCGGGGCCGGGTCGTCCCCGGCCGGGGCGCACTTGGCGGCCAGCACCTCGTGGTATTCGTCGGCGTAGATGGAGAGCATCACCATGGCCAGGGCAAGCACCATGGGGCCGTAGAGGATGCCCAGCGGGCCGAAGAACTTGATGCCCCCGATGATGGAGAGGAACACCCAGAACGTGGACATCTGGGCCTGCCCCTGCATGAGCAGCGGGCGCACCACCGAGTCGATGGCCGACACGAGGATGCCGCCCCAGGCCGCCAGGAAGATCGCCCACTTCCACTCGCCGATCAGGACCAGGTAGACGGAGGCCGGACCCCACACCAGGAGCGTGCCCACCACCGGGACGAGGGAGGCGAAGCCCATCATGGAGCCCCAGAACAGGGCCGGGATGCCCGCAAGTGCCAGCCCCACGCCGCCAACCACGCCCTGGCAGAGGGCCACCAGGAAGCTTCCGACCACCACGGAGCGGGCCACGTCGCGCATCTTGCCCAGGATGCGGTCCTCCTGGGCGTCGTGCAGGGGCGAGAGGTGCTTGAGCTGGACGAGCATCCGTTCGCCGTCGCGCAGCAGGAAGAAGAGCACGAAGAGCATGATCAGGAAGTTGAGCAGCACGCCCAGGAAGTTGCCCAGGAGCTTGCCGCCCAGGTCCAGGGTGATCTGCCCGGCGTTCTTGGAGAATTCCAGAAGGTTGCCCTTGATGTCGATCTTGCCCAGGTCCAGCTCCAGCCAGGGCAGGGTCTGGTTGATCCAGTTGACGTAGGGCTCGATGGCCTCGCCCTTGAACCATGTGTCCAGGTGGGCGTCCTTGAGCCAGTTCTGCACGGCCGCGATGGATTTGGCCGCCTGTCCGGCCAGCGCTCCCGTGAAGAGGAACAGCGGCAGGATCACGCACAGGGTGAAGAGCAGCGTGGTGCTCAGGGCCGCCAGGGTGTCGCTGCCGCCCAGGGCGCGCTTGATGCGCTGGTGGGGCCTCTGAAGCAGCGTGGCCACGATGATGGCGATGAACATGTCGTGCAAAAACGGCGTGAGCACCAGATAGGCGAAATAGAGTGACACCGCCAGAATGCCCAGCAGGAAGAACGAATAGACGTGCTCCCTCCTGGCTTCCTGCGGGCTCTTGACCGGCGGAGCCGGGCGGCGCTTGATCCTCTGCATGGCTACCCCTTTGCGTTTCGGCGGATGACACGGCATACTTACCAGATTCGCCCCTGGCGGCAAAGCGGCATTTCCAAGGCGGACCTTTCATGAACCACACACCGGGCATCCCCCGGCAGAACTGGCTCGACTGCGCCCAGGACCTCCTGGCCGAGGCCGGTCTCCAGGAACTGGACCTGGAGACCGCACGGCAGTGGTCACTGGCCCTTTCGGCCCGTCAGGTGCCCCATCGGGTGCGCCAGGGCTGGCCCGGCCTGAGGCTTCTGGTGCCCGCCTCCCGCCTGGAGGAGGCCCAGGCCGAATTGCGGGCCTTCCTGGCCGAGAACCCGCCGCGCCCCGTCGTCCTGCCGGACCTGCGCCCCAGGGCCACCATCTGGGTGGAGTTGCCCGGCGTGCTCTGGAGCCTGGCTGCGGTCACGGCCTTCCTGGCCATGACCGGCTCCGAAGCCACCCTAGGGGCCTTCCTGGCCGACTGGCACGGCAGGGGCGGCGGCGACACGGCACTCATGGCCCAGGGGCAGTGGTGGCGCGCCGTCACGGCGCTCACCCTGCACGCGGACATCGCCCATCTGGTGGGCAACGTCTGCCTGGGGGGGACGTTCCTGGTGCTCCTGGCCCGCCAGGCGGGGCTCGGCACGGCGTGGTTCCTGGCCATGGCCGGGGGCGCGCTGGCCAATCTGGCCAAGATTCCCCTGCAGCGTCCGGGGTATCATTTCCTGGGGTCGAGCACGGCGGTCTTCGCCGCGCTGGGGGCCCTGGCGGGTGTGCGCGTGGTGCGCCTGGGGCGCGACCTCAGCTGGAAGCGCGCCCTGCCCTTCGCGGCGGGGGTGATGATCCTGGCGTTTCTCGGCGTGGGCAGCGAGGAAGACGCCCGGCGCATCGATCTGGCCGGGCATTTCATGGGGTTCGGGGCCGGATTCGGCCTTGGGTTTCTCTACGCCTGCGCGGAAAAGTGCACGGGCAGATCGGCCCGGCCGCTCTCCCCGTGGCTGGGGATCGCGGCGTCCGGGCTGGCCCTGGCCGCCTGGACGGCGGCATTCATCCGGTGACGGGACCGGATGGTAGGCCCGGCCCACGTACCGAACAGCCCTGCCGACCCCCCGGAGGACGCGGCCCCAGCCGCGCGCCGGGCTCTACTTGCAGGATTTGTTGTCGCCGTCTTTGTCGGACTTCGCACGGAAGTCCGGCCCGATGCGGGGGATTCAGCCTCCGCCGCCTTCCATCTTGGGGAAGAGCCAGTTGATCAGCACGGCCAGGGCCATGAGGACCCCGAAGAACAAGAGCGCGTCCAGCATCGGTTTCTCCTGGGCGGATTTCTTGCTTCCATCATAAGCGTCGATCGACCGGATGGGAAGGGGCGGCAAGGAAATTCCCGCCCCGGCCAAACTTTACAGCGGCGGCGCAACCGCGCTAGAAGAGTGTTTCCGCCGTGCAAAAGTCCCCAACGGAGCGTGCAGCATGGACCCCCGACGCGTCCTGGCCGAGAACGAGGAAATCCGCTACCAGACCAAGAAGCACTGGGCCGTTTTCCTCAAATCCGCCATTTATTTCGGCCTCGCGGCCCTGGTGCTGGCCTACAAGGACCCCCTCCTGGCCGCCGCGCAGTTCACGCCCCCGGAGGACTTCAAGCGCATCCTGCCCCCGGTGATCAACTGGACCGTCAAGGGCACGTGCTTCACAACCGCCGTGATCCTGGGCCTTCTGGGCGCCGCAAGGCTCATGAGCTTCTTCAGCAACAAGGTGATCATCACCGGCAAGCGGGTGATCCAGCACGACGTGCTCTCGGGTTCGCTCACCTCCATCGACCTGGGCGGGGTGGAATCCGTGCGCGCCTGCACCGGCCTTCTGGGCTCGCTGCTGGGCTACGGCAAGGTGATCCTGGGGCTGGGCTCCGGCCAGAAGGTGGCCATCGCCAACCTGCGCCGCCCCCACGAGTTCGAGCGCGAACTCTTCGGCGCGAAGTGATTGCCTCCGCCGTGCTTTGGGCGTAACGCCCTCCCGGCATCCCCGAACACAACCTCACGCCCATGCGCTTTCCCACCAAACCACGCTTCCCCAGGTTCGGCATCCTCTTCAAGCTGATCCTGGTGTTCGCCTCCATCCTGGTGATCATCTACTTCACCACCTCCAACATCTTCGACTACCAGCAAGGCATCGTGAACATCTCGCGCGATGTGGTGAAGGTGCGCTTCGAGGTGCTCTCCATCTCCCAGTCCATGGTGGATTCGCTGCTTTCCATGGAGGAGAACCAGAAGAAATACGAAGTGTTGCGCCAGGACAACTACCGCGAATACTTCCTCTCCGCCCTGCGCGAATACCGGCGCAACCTGGCCTCCATCCAGTGGTTCAGCTACCCCGGCTCCGAGGTCTGGCGCGATCTTCAGGAACAGTTCCAGCAAACCATTCCGACCTCCCAGGACCTGGACGCCGTCACCCGTTCCGAACCGCCCTGGCTGGCCCAGGAGAAGCTCAACACCTGGACCGAGCGCATCTTCGAGGCCAAGCAGGCCAACGAGCGCTCCATCGAGTCCAGCATGCGCGCCCTCTACGCCTGGAGCGAGCGCAGCGTGCGCGCGGGCATGATCGGCCTGGGCATCTCCATGGCCGTGGCCCTCATCGGCAGCGCCTACCTCACCTATTCGTTCTTCCGGCCCTTGCGCGAGCTGCGCCGGGGCATCCGCGCCTTCACCCTCGACGGCAAGCTCACCAGCGTGCGCGTGATCTCCCGCGACGAACTGGGCGAGCTGGCCCAGGCCTTCAACGAGATGACCGCGCGCCTCACCGAGGAAGAGAAGATGCGCACAGACTTCATCGACATGCTCTCCCACGAGATCCGCACGCCGCTCACCTCCATCCGCGAGTCCGTGAACCTCATGCGCGAACAGGTGCTGGGCTCCGTCAACGACCGCCAGAAGCGCTTCCTGGACATCGCCTCCTCGGAACTGGAGCGCATCTCCCGGCTGCTCGCCCGGCTCATGCAGGTCTCCAGCATGTCCTCGCGCTTCATCACCCTGAGCTTCAAGCCCGTGGACCCCGTGCACCTTCTCCACGACACCGTGGACAAGGCCACGCCCCAGGCCGAGGCCAAGGGCATCGCCATCTCCTCCCACGCCCTGCCAGACGTGCCCTCCGTGATGGCCGACACCGAACACCTGCGCCAGGCACTCCTGAACCTCATCGGCAACGCCGTGAAGTTCTCCCCGCCCGGCTCCACCGTGGAGGCCTCCCTCCAGCTGGCCGACGGCGGCAACCAGCTGCTCTTCTCCGTGGTGGACCAGGGACCCGGCATCCCCGACGCCGAGCAGCCCCTGGTGTTCAACAAGTACTACCGGGGCGAAACGCTGAAAAAATCCGCCGACGGCATCGGCCTGGGGCTCTCCATCGCCAAGAACATCGTGGAGGCCCATGGGGGCAAGATCTGGCTCTCCAGCAGGCCCGGGCGCGGCTGCACCTTCTTCTTCACCATACCCATCGCCAGGGAGACGCAGTAACATGCACGCTTCGCACACCCCTCCGGGCCGCGCCCTCCGGCTCGCCCTCCTGACGCTCGCCCTCCTGGCCGCAGCCTGCCAGCCCAAGACGCCCATCACCGAGCCCAGGCCCGAACCCGCGCCCATCACCGTGGCCGGGGCCGACGCCCTGGACGTGGACACCGCCTACACCCAGGCCGTGGAGGCCTTCTGGTCCGCCCGCTACAAGGCCGCCGCCGCGCTCTTCGAGAGCATCTCGCGCCGCCAGGACGACCAGGCCTACCGCGCCCGCGCCCTCTTCGGCCTCGCCTGCGCCCGCCTTGCCGCCGCCCAGAACCAGGACGACCTCAAGGCCGCCCGCGACATCTGGCGGCAGTGGGAGATGGCCTCCGTGGGCGACCCCGCCCAGTCCGACCCGCGCATGCTCTCGCCCTTCCTCCAGAACGACAGGCTCCTGGCCCCGGCCAGGGAGAACCGCGAGGCCAGGCCCCTGCTGCCCCCCAAACCCGCCCCGGCCGACCCCGACCTCGCCAGGCGTTTGCAGGAAAAGGAAA
>NZ_JBZVFJ010000099.1:0-14704 GCF_058402725.1 Fundidesulfovibrio sp.
GTCCCAGTCGCCCTCGGCCAGACCGTCCTCGATGGAGATGAGGGGGTACTTCCTGGTGAGGCCCAGGTAGTAGTCCACCAGTTCGGCGGAGGTGAACACGCGCTTCTCGCCCGCGAAGGCGTACTTGCCGTCCTTGAAGAACTCGGAGGCGGCGGCGTCGATGGCCAGGGCGATCTCGGCGCCGGGCTTGTAGCCCGCGGCCTCGATGGCCTTGAGGATGTAGTCGAAGGCCTGTTCGTGGCTGGCCAGGTTGGGGGCGAAGCCGCCCTCGTCGCCCACGGCGGTCATGTGGCCGTCCTTGGCGAGGATCTTCTTGAGGGCGTGGAAGGTCTCCGCGCCCATGCGCAGGGCGTCGGCGAAGGTGTCCGCGCCCACGGGCAGGATCATGAACTCCTGGATGTCCAGGTTGTTGGGGGCGTGCGCGCCGCCGTTGATGATGTTCATGAGCGGCACGGGCAGCACCTTGGCGTTCACGCCGCCCAGGTAGTTGTACAGGGGCAGGCCCAGGAAGTTGGCGGCGGCGCGGGCGTTGGCCATGGAGACGCCCAGCATGGCGTTGGCCCCCAGGCGGCCCTTGTTCTCGGTGCCGTCGAGCTCGATGAGCAGGTTGTCCAGCGCGGTCTGGCGCAGGGCCTCCATGCCCACCACGGCCTCGGCGATCTCGCCCTGCACGTTCTCCACGGCGCGGCTGACGCCCTTGCCGTCGTAGCGGTCCTTCTCGCCGTCGCGAAGCTCAAGAGCCTCGCGCGAGCCGGTGGACGCGCCCGAGGGCACGGCGGCGCGGCCCACGGCCCCGGAATCCAGGGTGACCTCCACCTCCACGGTGGGGTTGCCGCGCGAGTCGAGGATTTCCCTGGCCCAGACAGCAGCGATGGTGCTCATGTGGTTCTCCTTTGGGGGATGATGGTCGGTTCACGGTCGGTCGCGCGGGCGTGGCGGGCGCGCGCGGATTCCTCATACACGAGTCTCAGGCCGTCGAGAAGAAGTTCGGGCCTGACGTTGGCGATGGCGGGGCAGACGCGCGCCAGTTGCGCGGCGAATCCGCCCGTGGCCACCACGGTGACGGGTTCGCCCAGGTGGTCCTCCAGGCGGTCCAGGATGCCCTCCACCATGGAGGCGAAGCCGAAGAGCAGCCCCTGGTTGAGGCTTTCCACCGTGGAGCGCCCGATGGTCAGCTTGAGCGACGCCGGTTCCAGGTCGATCTGGGGGAGCTTGGCCGTGTCCTGGGCCAGGGCGCGCGCCGAGGAGAGCACCCCCGGGCAGATGAGCCCGCCCAGGTAGCTTGATCCGCGCACCACGTCGAAGGTGGTGGCCGTGCCGAAGTCCACCGAGACGAGGCCGTGGGTGGAGGAGCAGCGCCTGGCCGCGTAGGCGGCCACAAGGCGGTCGGCCCCCACCTGCTCGGGGCGCTCGTAGCGGTTCTCCAGGGGCACGGGGACATCCTCTGGCACGAAGAGCGGCGTCTTGCCCAGGAAACGGTTGCAGGCCTGGCGGAGCATGGGGTTCACGGGGGGGACGACGCTCACGGCCAGGACGGCCTCCAGGGCCTCGGGCTCCAGGCCCTCGCGGGCCAGGATGGCGGCCAGGTCCAGCCCCAGCTGGTCGGCCGTGCTGGAGCGCGGTGTGGGCAGCACGTAGGACGAAAGCCCGGACTCGGCGCGGTGCAGGCCGAGCTTGATGTTGGTGTTGCCGATGTCGAAGAGAAGAAGGGCCATGGATGTCTCCGCGCGACGCGCAAAGGATGCGGCGCTGGTGGGAAAGACGACCGAAGATAGACTATTTTCCGGCCCTTGAAAAGATGATACCCAGGCGACGGGGCAGTGCGGCAGGACGCGCGGGGCGCGCGTCCCGCGCTTTCGATCTCGCGGGCGGCCCGCTCGTTTTTCCCGCGAAGCACCCTTGCGTCAAGAGGTATCCCATGGAGCCCGGAGCTCTCATCCCGGCGGCCGACGCCATTCCGGCCTCGCCCTGGTTTTTCAGGGTCCTGCTGGACGCCACGTTCGCAGTCCACCTGATCTTCATGAATCTGATGTTCGGCCTGGCGCTCCTGGGCTTCGCCCGCGCCCTGCGCGACGCGCCCGGCCTGGACAGGCAGGCGGGCCTTGCCCCCAACCTCACGGCCCTGGCCGTGAACCTGGGCGTGGCCCCGCTGCTCTTCGTGCAGACGCTCTACGGCCAGTTCTTCTACGTGAGCTCCACGCTCATGGCCGTGTGGTGGTTCGGCGTGGTGCTGGCCGTCATGGGGGCCTACGCCCTGGCCTACCGCCAGAAATACGCCTTCCACGCGGGCAGGGGGCCGGGCGTGTGGGCCTGGGCGCTCATGTGCCTGCTGCTCTTCTACACCTCCATGGCCCAGACCCACAACGCCGTGCTCCTGGTGCGCCCGGACCTCTGGCGCGGCTACTTCGCGGACCCCTCCGGGACCCTCGCGGCCTGGGCCGACCCCACCGTTCTCCCGCGCTGGCTGCACTTCGTGCTGGCCTCCGTGGCCATGGGCGGGCTGGCCCTGGCCATGATCGGGCACGGACGCGCCAGACGGCGCGACCCCCACGGCGAGGAGATACGCCGCGAAGGGCTGGCCTGGTTCGGCTGGGCCACGGTGCTCCAGGCCGGGGTGGGCTCCTGGTGGCTCATGGCCCTGCCCCGCAACATGATCCAGGCCTTCATGGGCGCGGACAAGGCCGCCACGGGGCTGCTGGCCGCCGGGATAGCGCTCACCCTGGCGGCGGTGGTCTTCGCTTTCCGGGGCAGGCTCATGGCCGCGGCCGGGGCGGGTGCGCTCACCGTGGCCGTGATGACCGCCCTGCGCGGCGTGCTGCGCAGCCTCTACCTGGATCCGCTCTTCGATCCGGCCACGCTCCCCGTGACGCCGGAGCCTTCCACCACGGCCATGTTTCTGGGGTGCGCGGTCCTCTCGCTGGCGGTGATCCTGTGGGCTTCGGGCATGCCCAAGGTCGACCGGAAGGGGGCTTAGCGCCATGGAATATCCCGTCCTGCACTGGAACTTCTGGGGCGGCGGCCTGCTCATCGCCCTGGTGGCCACCATCCACGTGTTCATCGCCCACTTTGCCGTGGGCGGGGGCCTCTTCATCGCCGTCATGGAGACAAGGACCCAGCGCCTGGGGCTGACCGGCCTGCGCGACTACCTGCACCGCCACGCCCGGTTCTTCCTGGTGCTCACCATGGTGGTGGGCGGGCTCACGGGCGTGGGCATCTGGGCGGCCATCTCGGTGACGGCCCCGGCGGCCACGTCGGTGCTCATCCACGCCTTCGTGCTGGGCTGGGCCACGGAATGGACCTTCTTCCTGGCCGAGATCGTGGTGCTCATGGCCTACATGCGCTCCTTCGAGGGGGCGCGCTCCACGCGCAGGCTCGTGCTGGCCTGGCTCTATTTCGTCTTCGCCTGGGGCTCGCTGGCCGTTGTGCAGGGCTTCATCTCCTTCATGCTCACCCCGGGCGAGTGGCTCGCCACCCACCGTTTCTGGGACGGCTTCTTCAACCCCACCTACTTCCCGGGGCTGGTGTTCCGCACGGCCATGGCCGCCGCCCTGGCCGGGGCCTTCGGCCTCCTGACGGCCCAGGCCTCGGAGGCCGAGGACCAGCGCAAGGGCCTCTCCCGCTTCTGCGCCCTGTGGACCGTCCTGCCCCTGCCCGTGGTGGCGGCGGCCGGGTGGTGGCACATCGCCGCGCTCTCGCCCGAGCAGCAGGCGCTGGCGCTGGGCCGCTCGCCCGAGGTGGCTGCGGGCATGCGCGTGTTCTGGTGGGCCGTGCCCTCCATGATCGCGGGCGGCGCGCTCCTGGCGGGGGGGCTGCCCCGGCGCTGGGCCAGACCGGCGGCCGTGGCGGTCCTGGCGGCCTCGTTCCTGTTCATCGGCTCCTTCGAGTACATGCGCGAGGCCGCGCGCAGGCCCTACCTGGTCACGGGCCACATCTACTCCAACGGCGTGCTCGTGGCCCAGGCCCCGGCGCTGAACGAGTCGGGCTTCCTGGCCAGGGCGCGCTGGTCGCGGGTGAAGCAGGTGACGCCCGAGAACCGCATCGAGGCCGGACGGGAACTCTTCTACCAGCAATGCGCCAGCTGCCACTCGACGGGCGGGCCGCTCCTGGACATCCGGCCCCGCGCGGCCAAGTATTCGGCCACGGGCATGGAGTCGCTGCTCACGGGCCTGGGCAAGATCGGGCGCTACATGCCGCCCTTCCTGGGCAACAAGGCCGAAAAGCAGGCCCTGGCCGCCTTCCTGGCCCTGGAGATCGGCGGCGACAAACCCGCCAAGGCCGCAGCCCTGGCCCAGCTGCCCGCCGAGGCTCCCGCGCCCTTCGCCGACGACGCCCAGCACGTGCTCGTGGCGGCGGCCGACCGGGCCATCAACATGTTCGAGCCCCACGACGGGCGCATGGTCCTGGGCCTGCCCGCCCAGGGGCTCACGGCGCAGCTGGTGCGCCGGGGGCCGGGGCCTTCGCTGGTCACGGACGCCCGCGTCACCTGCGAGGTGGAGGGACAGCCCGCCCTGACGCTCAAGCCCGAGGGTAACCGCTTCCGCGCGCCCTACGTTCCCCTGACGCCCTACGGAGCCGACGGGTCGTTCAGGCCCTATCCCGTAGGCGTGGTGCGCGCCTGGGACGCCGAGGGGAAGAAACTACTGGCCGAGACCAAGGTGGTTCTCCCGGTCTCCTCGGAGATGGGGTGCAAGAACTGTCACGGCGGGGGGTGGTCCCACGGCGTGGCGGGCGTCTCCGAGGCCACGGCCCGCGACGTGCTCAAGGCCCACGACCGCCTGAGCCTCACGGCGCTCTCCGGCCAGTCCGGCCCGGTGCGCTGCAAGGGCTGCCATTCGGGCGAGGGCAAGGGCCGGGTCATGAACCTCTCGGCCTCCATGCACGGCCTGCACGCGGTCTATCTGGCCGGGCGCGGGGCCGACGCCTGCAACCTGTGCCACCCCACCGACCCCATGGGCGTCACGCGCGCCCTGCGCGATCCGCATCCGGCCGCCGGGCTCGACTGCACCAGCTGCCACGGGGCCATGGAGGACCACGCCCTCTCGCTGCTCGTTCGCGAGGAGCAGCAGGGCGTGGCCGCCGCCAAACCGCTCACGGCCCTCATCAAGCCCCGAGAGGGCTCGCCCGTCCCCCGCGAGCCCTGGGTGAACGAGCCCAAGTGCGTCACCTGCCACACGGGCTACAAGGCCCCCGAACAGGCCCAGGCCTACGGCGTCTGGACCAGGGACGCCGGGGACCTCTTCAAGGCCAGGCCCGACGACATGGGGGCGCTCACCTGCGCCGCCTGCCACGGCGCGGCCCACGCGGTCTATCCGGCCGCGAACCCCTACGGCGCGGACCGCGACAACCTGCAACCCCTGCAGTACCAGAAGCTCGCGCGGGCCATGGGCGGCAAGAGGAACTGCCAGAGCTGCCACCGCGAGGCCATGGACACGGCGGCGCACCACCCGGGCATGGGGGTGGAGTAGGGGGGATGGGCTCGGTGCCATGCCGCCGTGGAGGCGGCTCGCCCCGGAGGAAGAGGGTCTGGTGCGGAGCGGCTGCGGAAACGAGCCGGAAGCGCGGCCACGCCGCGCGGCCCTTGTGAAGCGGCGGGCCTGCGCCGCACGGTTTCAGGCCATGGGCAGGGTTTCCGGGATCAGGACGATGGGGGCCGGGGGGCGGGCGCGCTCAACGCCCGCGTCGCGATCTTGAGAACACTTGAAGTGCTTTCAAGATAAATACCCATGGTTTCGGCTTGTTGCCTGGACAATCAGCAGGGACTGATTTCGAGGGCGCCGCCCTAGAGGAAAAGCTTCCGGGAGAGATAGGGCCCGATCAGGAGCGTGAGGGGCACGAGCGGCCAGAGGCGTCCCCGGGAGAGGTCGTAGTCCGCCAGCAGGGCGGAGAGGGGCAGGCCCCGGGCCAGCCCGAAGCCGAACTCGAAGGCCAGGGTGGCCAGGCACCAGAAGAGCCCCACGCCCAGGAGCGAGGCCGTCTCGTGCACGTTGCCCCGGCGCACGAACCAGCGCGCGGCCCACAGGAAGACCAGGCAGAGGAACACCGTGCACACGGCCCGGGCCAGGGTGTCGCCCAGGCGCGGCGTCAGCGCGAGTTCGCGCCCCGCCCCGCAGGCCACGGCGCAGGCCAGGAAGGCGAGCCACAGGCCGGATGCCTTGAGGTAGAGCGGGTATCCCTGGAGCGTCTGGGTCATGCGTTCTCCCGGAGGATGCGGCAGCGCCCGGAGGGCGGAATCCGTGGTCGGATCATGCCGGACATCCCGGCGATCAAAGAGAAACGGGGCCGCCTTTCGGCGGCCCCGCTTCGAGGCAGTGTGTCGCCGTTAGGCGGCCATCTTCTTCTCGTAGTCGCGCAGGGCGAGCTTGAGAGCGCCGATGGTGAAAACATCGCAGTCGTAGTCGTCCTTGACCACGCTCAGGTGGGGACGGAGGTCGGCGTTGGTCAGGGGGTAGAGGTCGTAGATGGACATTCCCTTGATCATGGAGATCAGCGCGGCCAGGCACTGACGGCTGTAGAAGCAGCCCTCGGCCTTGCCGCCGGCTTCTTCGACCTTCTCATCGACGATACGAAGTTGCAACGTGATGGCCTTTTTGCAGGTCGTGCAGCCGTGCACGCCTTCGGCGTTGAAATTATCGACGGGACGAATCAGCTGGGCGAACGAATCCTTCACGCGAGTGCTCATGGCGAATACCTATATTGAATGAAAAAAAGCGTTGCTACCAAGGCGGTCGGGATGCAAACGCACCGATCGCCAAGGCGGCGCAAGGACTGGATTGGAAAAGGGTCCAAAAGGTTCAGTCGAAATGCGTCGCCGCGTACCTCACCACTGCCGACCCCTCCATAACCTCACGTTTTGACACCCGTCAACGGGAAAAAATGGTCAAATGAAAAAAATCACAATCAACAGGCTTTGCGATATGCGCTCGTGCCCGATAACATGCTGAAATCGCGGAGGATCAACCGGCCCCTTTGTTCGAGGCGTGGGGCGCCGCCGCTGCGGCGTGGCGGCCGTTTCCGGGTGTTGAAAGCCTTCCGGTTCAGGCTTGGCGGGGCTTGCCGGGGCATGGGGCGCGTGCGGCGCACAGCGGCCCGCGCGGCGCGGGTTTCTTCGGGAGGCTTGCCAGCGCGCCCGGGCGGTCATAAAGGCTTTGCAGGAGACGCCCGGACATGAACCAGATCAAGGACGCCTACGTCTGCGCCCGCTGCGCGGCAGGAGGCGTCACCTGCTGCCGCCTCACGCCGGGCCAGGAAGACCTCTGCTTCCCGGTCTCGGAGCTGGAGCGCCAGCGCATCGTGGAATTCGGCCCCCGGCTGGGCGGGCTCACCGGGGCGCCCAACTCCAAGTCCTTCCTGGACAACATGCGCAGGCTCTTCCCCGGGGACCGCGCCCTGGTGGCGCGGCGCTTCCCGCCCCACGGCGAGCACCTGCGCCTGGCCACACGGCCCGACGGCGCCTGCGCCTTCCTGGCCCCGGACGGCTGCGTGCTCCCCCGGGAGGCCAGGCCTTATTATTGCCGTCTCTTTCCGTTTTGGATATCGGCAGGGGCCGTCACGGCGTTCGAGGCCAGGGGCTGCCTGGCCTGCACCGAGGCCCGCACCGTGGCGGGCATGCTGGAACTCTTGGGAATGACCCCGGGCAACGTCCGGGAACTGCACGGGCGGCTGCGCCTGGCCTGGGGCCTCGTCCCCGGGGGGCCGGAGGAACAGCTTCCGGCCAAAGTGGAGAACAATGCGTAAATTCATTCTGTTTTTCGTGCTCTTCACGGCTTTGTGCGTGGTGGGCGCGGGCGTGGGCCTCGTGGGCGTCTACTTCTGGGCCGCCAGCGACCTGCCGGGCTTCAAGAACCTCACGGAATACAGGCCGCCCGTGGTCACCACCGTGACCACCCACGACGGCAAGGTGCTGGGCAACCTCTTCGCCGAGAAGCGTTTCCTGGCCTCCCTCTCGGAGATGCCGCCCTACCTGCCCAAGGCCTTCCTGGCCGCCGAGGACTCCTCCTTCTACCAGCACGAAGGCGTCGACCCCGTGGCCATCTTCCGCGCCTTCGTGAAGAACCTCCAGGCCGGAACCTCCCGGCAGGGCGGCTCCACCATCACCCAGCAGATCATCAAGCGCCTGCTGCTCACCCCCGAGCGCAGCTTCAAGCGCAAGATCAAGGAAGCCATCCTGGCCTACCGCCTGGAGCGCTACCTCACCAAGGACGAAATCCTCACCATCTACCTCAACCAGATCTTCTTCGGCTCGCGCGCCTACGGCGTGGAGAGCGCCGCGCGCACCTTCTTCGGCGTGCACGTGAAGGACCTCACCCTGGCCCAGGCCGCCGTGCTGGCGGGCCTGCCTCCCGCCCCCAGCCGCTACAACCCCTACAAGGACCCGGACGCCGCCAAGGTCCGCCAGAAATACGTTCTCGGACGCATGCTGGAGCTGGGCTGGATCTCCCAGGCCGATCACGACCAGGCCGTCCGTGCGCCGCTGGTCTACAAGGCCATGGAGGAGCAGAGCTGGGGCGTGGGCGCGTACTACCTGGAGGAGGTCCGCCGCTGGCTGGTGGACCACTTCGGCGAGGACACGGTCTACACGGGCGGGCTCAAGGTGGTCACCGGGTGCGACCTCTTCCATCAGGAGCAGGCCGAGAAGGCCCTGCGGGGCGCCCTGGTGGCCTCCTCCAAGCGCCGGGGCTGGCGCGGCCCCCTGGAGTCGCTGCCCCCCAACCAGTGGAACGACTTCCTGGCCCAGGACGTGAACCTGGACCAGTTCAAGGCCGGGGCCTGGGCCAAGGCCCTGGTCACCGAGGCCTCCCCCAGGGGGCTCACCGTGCGCTTCGGCAAGTCCACCGGGACCATCGACGCCAAGTTCCTCGGCTGGACCCGCAACAAGGGGCCGCGCCCAGGCGACGTGGTTTTCGTCTCCCTGGCCCCCGAGGACCCGCGCAACAAGGGCAAGGCCCCCTCCAAGACCGCACCCCGCGCCGGGGAGGACCTCATCCTCCAGCAGGAGCCCGACGTGCAGGGCGGCATGGTCTCCATGGACCCCAAATCCGGCGCGGTGCTGGCCGTGGTGGGCGGCTTCTCCTTCGAGAAGAGCCAGTTCAACCGGGCCACCCAGGCCCTGCGCCAGTGCGGCTCCACCTTCAAGCCCATCGTCTACTCGGCGGCCATCGACGAAGGCATGACGCCCGCCACCCGCGTCATGGACAGCCCCTTCATCTACGAGGACCCCGTCACCCACAAGATCTGGAAGCCCGAGAACTACGAGGGCGGCTTCCAGGGCGAAATGAGCCTGCGCTCCGCCCTGGCCAAGTCGCGCAACCTCGTCACCATCCGAGTGGCCCAACAGATCGGCATCCAGAAGGTGATCCAGCGCGCCAAGGACATGGGCATCGAGTCCGAACTCGGCCCCTACCTGCCCATCTCCCTGGGCGCGGGCGCGGTGCACCTGATCAACCTCTGCCAGGCCTACACCGCCTTCGCCAACGGCGGCGAATCGGTGAAGCCGCGCTTCGTGCTCTCCGTCGCCGGACCCGACGGGCAGGAGCTCTACAAGTCCGAACCGGAGCGCCGCCAGGCCATGTCGCCCCAGACGGCCTTCGTCATGGACGCCATGCTGCGCGAAGTGGTGCGCGCGGGCACCGCCGGCAAGGCCACGGTGATCGGCAAGCCCATCGCGGGCAAGACGGGCACCACCAACGACGAGCAGGACGCATGGTTCATCGGCTTCACGCCCTACCTGCTCACCGGCGTCTACCTGGGCTTCGACCAGGTGCAGTCCATGGGCAGGGGCGAGACCGGCGGCACGGCTGCCCTGCCCGCGTTCATCGAATACCGCATGGCCGTGGAACCCTTCTACCCCACCGAGGAATTCCCCCAGCCCCCAGGCATCGCCTGGGCCAGCGTGGACGGCGTGCAGATGCCCTTCAAGGAAGGACAGGACCGCAACGCCTTCGCGGGCATCATCGGCGGCGACGGCAACGTCAACTTCTCCGACCCCAACGCCCCCCTGGCCACGGGCGAGGACCTGCTCAAACAGATGTACTAGCAGCCTGCTGGAAAATTCTCGCTGGCTGCGTTGCGGGGCAAGGCCAAACCCTCACGTATGTCAAATACGCATCGGGCTTGGCCTTGCCAGCGAGCTTTTTGAGCAGGCTGCGGGAATCGACTTTCTCAACGACCTGCTGGCCCGAGCCCGGAGCACACCATGGAACACACCGAACAGATCGCACAGGCCCTGGACCTCGCCCGCGAGGCCGCGCGCGACATCCGCGCCCTGGAGGCCCAGGCCCTGGCCGCCCTCCTCGAGCGCGGCGACAAGGAAACCCACCGCCTGCGCATGGCCGAGAAATGCGAACGTCTGGCCGAACTGGCCGACGAGGCCGAACCCCTCCTGGACGGCGGCGACGAGACCGCCCAACGCCTGCTCCACGGCCTGCGCGACTTCGCCCGCCGCGCCAACATGGCCCTGGACCTGGAGAGCATCTTCTTCATGGGCGCGCTGCTCTACCCCGAAGACTACCAGGACGGCGACCCCAACGACCTGGAACGCTTCATCCTGCGCTTCCAATAAGGGAGCAGGGCGGCGCGCAGGGCGGCCGGTCAGGCGTGGAGGAGCGGGGCTTCGCCCCGGACCCCGCCGGGGGGAGAGCCTCCCCCCGGACCCCGGCAATTGCTTCGCGGGCTTCACCGGGGACGACCCGGCAGAGAGGGCTGGCCGGAGCAGAGAGAGTGTGACCGGCGCCACACACTGCCGACGGGCCGATCCCAGCGCGCGACGCTTCGCCCAAAGCCGCGAATCGCCGCGCGCAGGCCGCAGCGCTTCGCGCTGGTGATTGTGAGCAGGATTTTCCGGGATTTCCCCTGTATGAACCTGGATGAATTGCGCAGCCTGGCCGCGAACAGCCGATATCTCGCAGGTTGACCACCCGGCATGAGGCCCCAACCTCTTGATGATTTGACGCATTTCCTGCACGGTGAATGCGGTGGCCCTTTGAGAGCCCGGTGACGCATCCTTCTCGCACGCTGTCCGTGCGGGGCTGGTTCCGGACCGGACGGCTCACGGCGGCCCTACGGCGGTGCGGCCCGCGCCATCCGAACTGTCAGGCCGGACATTGCGGAGATCCAATGAAGATCGAATCGCTCAGGCTGAAGAACTTCAAATCCTTCCAGGATGTCGTGTTTTCCGATCTCCCGAACTTCTGCGTCATCGTCGGGGCCAACGGCACCGGCAAAAGCACGGTGTTCAGCGTCTTCGGGTTCCTGCGCGACGCCATGGCCAGCAACGTCAACGCCGCGTTGACCCGGCTCGGCGGAAGCCGGGGCTTCCATGAGGTGCGCAGCAGGGACGCGGACGGGCCGATCGAAATCGAGATCAAGTTCAGATCCAAACCTGGGAATCCTCTCATCACCTACCATCTCCGGATCAATGAGAGCCATGGGAAGGCATTCGTCGAAAGGGAGATGCTGCGCTATCGACGCAGGAGCAGCGGGCAGCCGTGGAGGTTTCTGGATTTCTCGCGTGGAAAGGGCATCGCCGTGACGAACGAACTCGATTCGGGTTCCGACATCAGCGAACTGGAACGCGAAGATCAACGCCTCAAGGCTCCGGATATCCTTGCGATCAAAGGGCTTGCGCAATTCGAACGCTTTCCGGCCGTGGTGGCCCTGGGCAACCTGATCGAGAACTGGCACGTTTCCGATTTTCACATAAGCCGCGCACGCCCCGAGCAGGAAGCCGGGTATGCCGAGCATCTTTCCCGGGAGGGAGAGAACCTCTCGCTGGTTATCGAGTACTTGTACAAAAATCACAGGAAGACTTTCGACAGGATTCTGTCGCTCCTGAAGTCCCGGGTTCCGGGCATTTCCAACGTCGAATCCAAGACCACGGAAGAGGGCCGCGTGCTGCTGAAGTTCCAGGACGGCTCCTTCGAGGACCCGTTCCTCGCGCGCTACGTTTCGGACGGGACCATCAAGATGTTGGCCTACCTCACGCTGCTCTACGATCCCCAGCCGCACCCGCTGCTCTGTGTCGAGGAGCCCGAGAACCAGCTCTACCCGAAGCTGCTCCCGGAACTCGCCGAGGAGTTCCGGGCCTACGCCATCCGGGGCGGGCAGGTGTTCGTCTCCACCCACTCGCCGGATTTCCTCAACGCTGCGGAACTCGACGAGGTGTTCTGGCTGGTCAAAAAGGACGGCTACACCCAGGTGCGCCGGGCGCGCGACAACGAGCAGATCAGAGCCTACATGGAGGAGGGCGACAAGATGGGCTATCTCTGGGACCAGGGCTTTTTCGAGGGAGCCGACCCCCGGTGAGAACGTTGGCCTTTTTCCTGGAAGAGCCTTCCGCCGTGGAATTGCTCAAAGGCGTCCTGCCGCGTATGCTCCCTGTGGGAATTCAGGTCAGCTATCACGTCTTCCCCGGAAAGCAGGCCCTGGAAAAGGACCTGAAAGGGAAACTGCGCGGGTGGAGGGCGCCCGACACGCTGTTCGTCGTGCTGCGCGACCAGGACAGGGGCGACTGCCGGACCGTCAAGGAAACCCTCGCCGCCATCAGCCGGGCCGCCGGAAGGCCCGAGGCGCTGGTCCGGATCGCCTGTAGGGAACTGGAGAGCTTCTACCTGGGCGACCTGGCCGCCGTGGAAAAGGGACTCGGCCTCAAAGGGTTGCGCGACCGGCAGGGCAAAGAGAAGTTCCGCAACCCGGACCTGCTGACCGACGCCGCCGAGGAGCTACGGAATCTGACGGACAAGGCCTACCAGAAGATTTCCGGTTCGCGGGCCATCGCCCCCCATCTGGACCTGGAGAACAACCGCTCGCCCAGCTTCCGGGCGCTCGTCTCCGGGATTCGCCGCCTCGTGGCGGCATAGGGCGGTCGCCCGACGGCAGGAGCGGCAACGCTCCGGCGCGTCGTGCGGCCTCGCGTTTCATGTTTGAGCACGTCATCACGTTCAGCTTGACGATATCGTCACCTTTCGCTAGACAGTGCGTCATGCCGCCATCGACGCTCGCGCTTCCCCTTGTGCACGCTCCGGCCGGGTTTCCCTCGCCGGCCGAGGACTACATCGACCAGCGTCTGGACCTGGCCGAGCACCTCGTGCGCAATCCGCCCTCCACCTATTTCCTGCGCGTGCAGGGCGATTCCATGCGCGGCGCGGGCATCCATTCGGGCGACCTCCTGGTGGTGGACCGCTCCGTGGAGCCCAGGCCCGGCCATGTGGTGGTGGCCGCGGTGGACGGCGAACTCACGGTGAAGCGCCTCAAGCGCCTGGGCCGGGGGCTGGCGTTGGCTCCCGAGAACCCGGACTACCCGCACGTTCCCCTTGACGGCCAGCGCGATGTCGAGATCTGGGGCGTGGCCCTGCACGTCATTCATCCCTTGACTCCCGGAGGCTCCCGGTGGACCTCGCGCTGATGGACTGCAACAACTTCTACGCCTCCTGCGAGCGGGCCTTCGACCCCCGGCTGGCCGGTCGCCCCGTGGTGGTGCTTTCCAACAACGACGGCTGCGTCATCGCCCGGTCGGCCGAGGCCAAGGCCCTGGGCGTGCCCATGGGCGCGCCCGAGTTCAAGTGCCGCGCGCTTTTCGACCGCCACCGCGTGGCCGTGTTCTCCTCCAACTACGCCCTCTACGGCGACATGTCCGCCCGGGTGATGGCCACGGCCGGGGCCATGGTCCCGCGCATGGAGGTCTATTCCATCGACGAGGCCTTTCTGGAGTTTTCGGGCCTGGAGGGCGGCCCGGAGGCGGCCGCCCGCAGCGTGCGCGAGGCCGTGCTGCGGGCCACGGGCATTCCCGTGTCCCTGGGCATGGGGCCCACAAAGACCCTGGCCAAGGCCGCCAACAAGATGGCCAAGAAGGACCCCTCCCTGGGCGGCGTGCTGCTCCTGCCCCGGGGCCGCGCGCGCGAGGAACTGCTGGCGCGCCTGGACGTGGAGGACGTGTGGGGCGTGGGGCCGCGCCGGGGCCGCTGGCTCAAGGCCCTGGGCGTGGCCACGGCCCTGGATTTCATGCGCCTGCCGCGCGAGCGCGTGCACAAGAAGATGACCGTCGCCGGGCTGCACACCTGGCTCGAACTGCACGGCATGCCCTGCATTCCCCTGGAACTGGCCCCCCGGCCCAAGCAGTCCATCGTCTCGTCGCGCTCCTTCGGCCGCCCGGTGACGACCCTGGAACACCTGCGCGAGGCCGTCTTCACCTACGCCTCCCGCGCGGCCGAGAAGCTGCGCGCCCAGGGAGGCGTGGCCTCGGGGGTGCTCGTCTGGGTGCAGACCAACCACTTCAAGGAGGGCGCGCCCCAGTACAGCGCGGCCCTGAGCCAGGCCCTGCACCCGGCCACGGCCCGGGCCGGGGTGATCGCCCGGGGCGGGGCGCTCTTGCTGGAGCGGCTCTACCGGCCGGGTTTCGCCTACAAGAAGGCCGGAGTGATGCTCACGGGCATCGAGCCCGAGGGGGCGGGACGCCTCTCGCTCCTGGACGCGCCCGACCCGTAGGCCGCCGCCCTGGCCCGGGTGGTGGACCGCGTGAACGCCAAATGGGGCCGCGACACCCTCTTCCTGGGCGGCTGCGGCGTCCGGCGCGAGTGGCGCATGCGCCAGGGCATGCGCTCGCCGCGCTACACCACGGCCTGGTCCGACCTGCCCGTGGCCAGGGCCTGAGCCGGGGGCAGGTCGGTCAACACCACCTCGAAGGTCTGACGGGCCAACAGCTCCACGGCAC
>NZ_JBZVFJ010000100.1:0-14521 GCF_058402725.1 Fundidesulfovibrio sp.
GCAGGGGCTCCACGCGCACGGCCATGGCGCCCAGGGCCGTCTCCAGAAGCACGGGGCGGGAGAGGTCCAGGTCCGCGAGCGCGGGGGCCTCGGGGGCGAGGTGCACCGTGGGCGGATCGTTCTGTTCGTCCTCGGGGATCTGGGAGAGCAGGTGGTCGCGCCGCACGGGGGAGAGCAGGCGCAGGGGGAAGGCCGGGTCCGCCGGGGCGTCGGCGGGCAGGGCGTTTGGAAGGTGGAAAAGGCCGTCGGGGTGGGCGAAGCGGCCGTCGGCCCAGGGCGTGGTGGGCGCGGGGGCGCTGAGCCAGCCTTCGCGGCGCAGCGCCTCCAGGGTCCAGCCCGCCTTGCCGTCGCGCAGGGCGGCCTCCATCACGGCTTCGGCGTCCGGCAGGGCCACGGGATCGGCCAGAAGCGCGCCCAGGCGGGCGGCGATCTCGAAGTTGGGCAGGCACTGCCCGGGCGGGTCCACGGCCTGGGCCGCGTGGAGCAGGCCCGCATGTTCGCCGGGGTGCAGCACGTCCTCGCATTCGAGCATGAGCGCAGGGGGCAGCACCACGGAGGCGGCGCGGGCCGTGTCCGTGAGGAAGGGCTCCACCACCACGGTGAAACGATCGCAGAGCATGCGCGCCAGGGCAAGGCTTTCCGGGCACTGGGTGACGAGGTTCATGCCCTCCACCCAGACGAAGTCCACGGGCGGGTCAGCGGACTCCACGGCGCGGGCAAGGCCGACGATGGGGAAGCGCCGGGAGGGGCCGGGAGAGACGCCGGTCCAGTCCCAGGCGGCGAGGCCGGGGTCCGGGGAGAGGAACCACACGCCGCCGCCGGGGCGGCCCACGTTGCCCGAGAGCACTGCCAGGGCGTCCACGAAGCGCACGTTGGCCCCGCCGTTGGCGTAGCGCTGCAGGCCCCGGCCGATATGGGTGGCCGTGGCGTCGAGGAGCTCCGGAAGGCAGGGCGCGGCGGCAGGGTCGTACCAGTCTGCCAGGGTCCGGGCCTGGTCAAGGGAGGCGTCGCAGGCGGCCAGGAGGTCCTCCAGGGACCATGCGTCGAGTAGGTTCAGGAACGCCCGGGGTTGCGCGCAGCGGGAGAGCGTCTGCGGGGAGAGCGCGCCGCGCGCCGCCAGCAGCTTGAGCGCCGCAGCGGCCAGGAAGCGGTCCGTGCCCGGGCGCACGATGATCTCCTGGTCGCAGTCGTAGGGGGCGTCGCCGGGGTGGACGGCCAGCACGCGCGCGCCGTTGTCCCGGGCCTGGCGCAGCATGGCCGCAAGGTGGGCGGACTGGGCGCGGGCGTTGCGGCCCCAGTTGACGATGCGGGCGGCCCGTGCGGATTCTTCGAGCGGTCCCTGGCGGATGGCCCCGAAGTCCCGGCGGATGGCCTCGGCCCCGGCCCCCAGGCAGATGGCCCCGGAAAAGCCCGACGCGCCCAGGGAGTTGAAGAGGTATTTCCCGGCCTGGTGCAGCAGGCCGAAGGAGGCGTGGTAGTGGATGTGGAGCATGCGCTCCGGCGCGGGGCGCAGGGCGTCCATGCGCCGGGCGATCAGCTCCAGGGCTTCGCCCCAGGAGGCGGGGCGGAGCTCCTCGCCGCGGCGCACCAGGGGGGTGGTGACGCGCCGGGGGCTGGCGAGACGCCGGGCGAAGCGCGCGGTCTTGGCGCAGATGCGCCCGCGCGTGAAAGGGTGGTCCGGGTTGCCCCGGACGCTTTGGACGCCTTCAGGCCCCACGTCCACCAGCAGGGCGCAGCCGTCGCCGCAGTGGCGGGTGCAGGCGGTTCGGACGGTGCGTACGGACACGGCCCGGCCCCGGGGATCAGGCCAGGAGCGCGGCGCGCAGGGCCTCGTCCAGGGTGGGGTGGGGGAACACCACGTCCTCGCACTGCTTTTTGGTGAAGCCCTGAGCCACCAGCACCGTGGAGAGGGTGGCCAGGGAGGCCACGCCGTGGCCAACGGCCGTGACGCCCTTGAGGCGTCCCTCGCTCCACACGCACTTCACGAGGCCGCCCGTTGCCCCGTGGGCCTGGGCGATGGGGTTTGCGATCAGCTGCGAACGCGTGACGGCCACGTCCTCCAGGCCTTGGGCGCGCGCCTCCGCTTCCAACAGGCCCACGCGCATGGTCTCGGGCGCGCCGTACATGCAGCCGGGGATGGGGCCTGGCTCGTAGGGCCGGGTCTCCTCGCCCGCGAAGTGGCGCACGGCCCATTCGCCCTGGCTGGAAGCCGCGTGGGCCAGGAGCGTGCGGCCGTTCACGTCGCCCACGGCGTAGACCGTGGGGCTGGCCAGGAGGTGTTCGTCGGTGTGCACCCAGCCCGCGCCCTTCACCTCGGCCCCCAGCATCTCCAGCATGAGGTTGCGCGAGTTGGGATGGCGTCCCACGGCCAGCAGGCACTTGGCGGCGGTGAAGACTCGTCCGTCCTCCAGTTCCACGCGGGCCTGGCCGTCCACGGTGGCCAGGGAGGCCACGCGGACGCCGGTGTGCATGGCCCAGCCCTGGCGCTTGAAGCTCTGGGCCAGGGCCTTGCTCACCTCTTCGTCCTCGGCGGGGGCGATGCGCTCGGCCACCTCCAGCAGGGTGACGGCGCTGCCCATGCGGGAGAAGAACTGGGCCAGCTCCAGGCCGATGAAGCCCGCGCCGATCACCACGAGGCTTTCGGGAACCTCGCGCAGGCCGAGCATGTCGCCGGAGTTGAGCACGGCGTCGTGGTCGGCCTTGAGGCCGGGCTTGGCGGCGGGGCGGCTGCCCGTAGCCAGGATGCACTTCTTGTAGGAGACGGTCTTGGGCTCTCCCTCGACTTCCAACACGGACTTCACGGCCCCGATCATCTTGAGCTCACCGCGCAGGAGCGTGACGCCCAGCTTTTCCAGCTGGGCGGCCATGGCCTTGCGGGTGGCCTCGATGTGGCGCTTTTTGCGGTCGGCCAGGGCGGGGAGGTCGACCCTGTACTGCCCGGAGGCTACCTTGAGGCGCTCCTGGCCTTCCATCTCGGCCAGGGGGGCCACGGCGGCCAGGAGGAACTTGGTGGGAATGCAGCCCCAGTTCAGGCAGGAGCCGCCCAGGTGTTCCTTCTCCAGCAGGATGGCCTTGATGCCCCGGCGAGCGGCGGCAAGGGCCGCGTCGTACCCTGCGGGGCCTCCCCCGACGATGAAAAGTTCGGTTTCCATGGCGTCCGTTGGCTAGAGGTGCGTTCTGAAAACATCACAAGTGGGAATCGGAACACGCTAGAACGTGTGCGGTTTCAAGGCAAGCAAAATTGCGAAGCGGAGCGGGGCGGACACCTTGCGGGGCTTTTTCTTGCGCGCAAGGCCCGCCGGGTGCTACGGTCCCGGACAATCCCTTTCCGCAGGCCGCGTCAGGCCATCAGGAGGTCCGGTTCATGGAAGAGCGCATCGAATCCGACAGCATGGGCGAGGTGAGGGTCCCGGCGGACAGGCTCTGGGGCGCGCAGACGCAGCGTTCGCTGGAGCATTTCAGCATCGGCGGAGAGCTGATGCCCCGGGAGCTGATCGGGGCCTACGCCCTGCTCAAGAAGGCCTGCGCCCTGGCGAACCGAGAGCAGGGGCGGCTCGACGCGAAGCTCGCGGACCTCATCCTGGCTGCCTGCGACGAGATCCTGGCCGGAGAACACCACGACATGTTTCCCCTCCACGTCTGGATGACCGGCAGCGGCACCCAGTTCAACATGAACGTCAACGAGGTGGTATCCAACCGTTGCTGCCAGATGGCGGGCACGGCGCTGGGCTCCAAGAAGCCCGTGCACCCCAACGACCACGTGAACATGGCCCAGTCCACCAACGACAATTTCCCCACGGCCATGTACATGGCCGCCGCAATGGGCGTCACGGGGGGGCTTCTGCCCTCTCTGCGCGCCCTGCACGATGCGCTTGCCGCCAAGGCCGGGGCCTGGGCGGACATGGTGAAGATCGGACGCACGCACATGCAGGACGCCACGCCCCTCACTCTGGGGCAGGAGTTCTCGGGCTACGCGCAGCTCCTGGAGGACGGCGAGGAGCGCCTGGAACAGGCCCTGGGGCACGTCTACAGGCTGGCCCTGGGCGGCACGGCCGTGGGCACGGGCATCAACGCCGCGCCCGGGTTCGCGGAGGCTGCGGTGGCGCACGTCGCAAGGCTTACGGGCCTGCCCTTCGAGAGCGCCGCCAACAAGTTCGCGGTGCAGGGCTCCCACGACGCCCTGGTGCAGCTCTCCGGGGCCATGAAGACCCTGGCCGCGTCGCTGGGCAAGATCGCCAACGACATCCGGCTGCTCTCCTGCGGGCCGCGCGCGGGGCTGGCCGAACTGATCCTCCCCGAAAACGAGCCGGGCTCCTCCATCATGCCCGGCAAGGTGAACCCCACACAGTGCGAGGCCATGACCATGGTGGCCATCCAGGTTACCGCCAACGACCTGGCCGTGACCCTGGGCGGCGCGGGCGGCCACCTGGAGATGAACGCCTACAAGCCCCTGATCATCCACAACGTGATGGGCTCGGTGCGCATGCTGGCCGACTGCATGGAGAGCTTCCGCAAGTATCTGGTGGAGGGCCTGCGGCCCAACGAGAAGCGCATCCGGGAGTTCGTGGGCCGCTCGCTCATGCTGGTGACGGCTCTTTCGCCCGTGATCGGCTACGACAAGGCCTCGGCGATTGCCCACCACGCCATGGAGCACGACCTGACCCTGCGCGAGGCCGCCCTGGACCTGGGTTTCGTGGACGCCGCCACCTTCGACAGGGTGGTGGACCCCGCCAAGATGACCAGACCCTACGTGGCGGGCGGGTAGGGGGGGCGTGCGCCCCGGGCTGGCCCGGACGGGGGCTTCGTTTCAGCCCGGCGCTCCGGCCGTGGCCGGGGAAAGGGACGCCCGGAGGGTGGGCAACGTGAACGAACGCCCGAAATCCGGCAGAAAAACGCTGTTTCCCCCAGGAAGCTCCTTGCGCCCGGAGCGTGGATGATAGTATGGACTTCTCAACCTTCAACGCGCATGGATTCATTGGGTCTTGGGCTCGTCCGAACGCCAGCTCCTGCCGATGAGAAAAGACATGCCAAAACCCGGGAGCGAATGCCCATGGCCAAGAAGCTTTATGTCGGCAACCTGTCCTTCAAATCCACCGAAGATGATATCCGCAAGGTGTTCAGCGCCTACGGCGAAGTGCTGAGCGTTGCCCTGATCACCGACCGCGAAACCGGCCGTCTGCGCGGCTTCGGCTTCGTGGAGATGGACGACGAGGGCGCTCTGGCGGCCATCCAGGGCGTCAACGGCACCGAGGTGGGCGGCCGCACGCTGAAGGTCAACGAGGCCCAGGAAAAGCCCCGCTCCGGCGGCGGCGGTGGCGGTTACGGCGGCGGCGGTGGCGGCGGCCGTCGCTGGTAGAACTCCTTCGGGAGACCGTTGATTGACGGCGGGCCGGGAGCGATCCCGGCCCGTTTTTTTGCGTCGCGCCCGGCAGCATCGGCCCTGGCGCGCGCCGACGCGCGCGACGCCAGCCCTGGACTTCCGCTTCGGGCGGCAGGGGCGCGGCGTCCTCCCGCAGGGGCTGAAAGACCGGCCCTGCTGAAGATGCGGCTGCTGCGGCCTGGTGGTGGCCGATCCCTGGAGGCGCGGCCCCGGGCTGGCGGCAACGGGGTGGGCGCGGAATGAATGCGGGCGCACTCCCGGTCAGCGGGCGGGCTTGACGGCTGCGGGCGGCAGACCTCTTCGGACGGCCGCAGGCCTGTCACCTGAGCGGAGCGGGCTGGCGGCTCCAGAGTGGGCAGCCGGTACGGATGCCGCCTGAAGACCCGGTCCGGGGAGGGGGCCGACTGGATGCCAGGCTGGCGGCGCGCTTCGCACGCAGACGTGAAGCCGCGCCATGCCGTTCGGGGCCGGGCCTGCGTGGGGGCGCGCGAAGGGGGCGGAGCGGCCGGGCCGCTCCGGGATCACTCCTGGACGGGACGTGCCTGTCCGGAATCTTCGTTGCCGGGCTCTTCCTGGCCGGGCTCTTCCTGGCCTTCCTCGCCCGAGGCCTTCTTCTCCTGCTTGCGCAGCAGTTTCTCTTCCTTCTTCTTCTGCTTGGCGGCCTCTTTCTGGCGCTTCTCAAACGAATAGTTGGGCTTCTTCGCCATGGATGGTCCTTCGTGATGGGTGTTGGGCGTCCTTGCCGGGCCGGACGCGGCCAGGTCGCGCGCGTTCGTTGCCCGGCAACGAGGGATTATGAACCAAGGATGGTTTGGCGGCAAGAACTTCCTGCGCGAACGCCGGGACGGGGCACGGGCCATGGTCCACGGGCCGCTCCGGAGCGGTCGGCCGCCTTTCCTGGACCGCCCGGACGCGAAACGCCGCCCGGACTCGCGTCCGGGCGGCGTCTTCATCTTCGTTCGGGCTCTTGCGTCCCTACATGTCTTCGGTGATGTGCATGCCCCTGGCGGCCGCCGTCTCGTCGAGGCGGGTGACGGGCAGGGTCACGGGGGCGGCCTGCACTGCCGCCGGGTCGGTCTCGGCCTGGGCCAGGATGGCGCGCAGGTCGTCCACGAAGGTGTCCAGGGTCTCCTTGGACTCGGTCTCCGTGGGCTCGAACATCAGGCATTCCTTCACGATGAGCGGGAAGTACACCGTGGGGGCGTGGTAGCCCTTGTCCAGGAGCGCCTTGGCGATGTCCAGGGCGCGCACGCCCTTTTCGGACTGCTTTGCCGCCGAGGCCACGAACTCGTGCATGCAGATGCGGTCGTGGGGCACCTCCAGCACGTCGTCCAGGCGCTTGCGCAGGTAGTTGGCCGCCAGCACGGCGTTTTCGCTCACCTTGATCAGGCCCTCGCGGCCCAGGCGCACCATGTACGCGTAGGCTTTGAGCACCACCCCGAAGTTGCCGTAGAACGGGGCCACGTAGCCGATGGACTTGGGGTAGTCGTAGCGCAGGTGGAAGCGGCAGGAGGCGTCCTTCACCACGCGCGAGATGGGCATGTAGTCCGCCAGGCGGGCGCACACGCCCACCGGGCCGGAGCCGGGGCCGCCGCCGCCGTGGGGCGTGGCGAAGGTCTTGTGCAGGTTCACGTGCACGATGTCGAACCCGGCGTCGCCCATGCGCATCTTGCCCATCACGGCGTTGAGGTTCGCGCCGTCGTAGTAGAGCAGGGCGTCCACGGAGCGCAGCAGCTCCACGATGCGCGGCAGGTTCTGCTCGAACAGGCCCAGGGTGTTGGGGCAGGTCATCATCATGCCCGCCACCTGGTCGTCCAGCACGGCGGCCAGGGCGTCGGGGTCCACGATGCCGTCCTTGGAGGCCACGCTGACCACCTCGTACCCGGCGATGGCCGCCGAGGCCGGGTTGGTGCCGTGGGCCGAGTCCGGGCAGATGATCTTGGTCTTCTTGTTGCCCTTGTCGGCGTGGTAGGCGGCCATGATCAGCACGCCGGTCAGCTCGCCGTGCGCCCCGGCCATGGGGTGCAGGGTGAACTCGTCCATGCCGGTGATCTCGCAGAGCCAGCGCTCGGTCTCGTACATCACTTCGAGCGCGCCCTGGGTCAGCTCGTCGCCGCGCGGCAGCTGGGGCAGCATGGGGTGGAGCCGGGCGAAGCCGGGCAGGGCGGCCACGTTCTCGCAGAACTTGGGGTTGTACTTCATGGTGCACGACCCCAGCGGGTAGAAGTTGCCGTCCACCCCGAAGTTCTTGCGCGAGAGCGTGGTGAAGTGGCGCACCACGTCCAGCTCCGAGAGGGAGGGCAGGCCGGAGGGGCCGTCGCGCAGGAGGTCGGCGGGCAGGAGGTCCAAGGCCTGCCCCGAGGGGGTCTTGGGCCACACGCCCTCGCGGCCGGGGCGCGACTGCTGGAACACGGTGCTCATAGTTCGTCCTCCAGCCAGGCGGCCAGGATGTCGATGTCGCGTTTGGAGGTCTTCTCGGTGCAGCACACCAGGAGGGCGTTCTCCAGGCCCTGGTAGTAGCGGCCCAGGGGGAAGCCCGGCACGAGGCCGCGCCCGATGAGGGCCAGGCACACGTCCTGGGCGGCGCGGGGCAGCGTGAGGGCGAACTCGTTGCCGATGGGGCCCTGGCCCAGCAGGCTCACGCCCTTGATGGCCGAGAGCTTCCCGGCGGCGTAGCGGGCGTTCTCCATGGAGAGGAGCGCCGTTCGCATGAGGCCCTCCTCGCCCAGCAGGCACAGGTGCGCCAGGCTGCGCAGGGCGCACAGGGCCTGGTTGGAGCAGATGTTGGAGGTGGCCTTCTGGCGGCGGATGTGCTGCTCGCGCGCCTGGAGCGTGAGCACGTAGCCGGTGCGGCCCTGGGAATCCTCGGTGCGGCCCACGATGCGTCCGGGCATCTGGCGCACCAGGGCCTTGGTGCAGGTCATCACGCCCAGGTAGGGGCCGCCGAAGGAGAGCGGCAGGCCCAGGCTCTGGCCCTCGGCCACGGCCACGTCCGCGCCCATGGCGCCGGGCGTCTTGAGCACGCTGGCCAGCACGGGGTAGGCGCTCAGCACGGACACGGCCCCGACGGCCTTGGCGGCGGCGAACAGGGCGGAGGCGTCCTGCACGCGGCCGAAGAAGTTGGGGTTTTGCACCACCACGCAGGCGGTTTCCTTGTCCAGGGCGGCCTGCATGGCGGCGAAGTCGGTGGCGCCCTCGCGGTGGGGCACGGTGACCAGCGACAGGTGCAGGTTGCGCGTGAAGGTTTCCACCAGGATGCGGTAGATGGGGTTCACCGTCTCGCTGATGAGCACCTTGGTGCGCTTCGTCTGGCGCACGGCCATCATCACGGCCTCGCAGAGGGCGGTGCCGCCGTCGTAGACCGAGGCGTTGGCGCAGTCCATGCCCAGCAGGCGGCTCACGGCGGTCTGGTACTCGAAGATGGCCTGGAGCGTGCCCTGGCTGGCCTCGGGCTGGTAGGGCGTGTAGGCCGTGTAGAACTCGCCGCGTCCGGTGAGGGCGTCCACGGCCGAGGGCACGTAGTGGTCGTAGAAGCCGGCGCCCAGGAAGCTCACGAGGCCGGCGTTGTTGCGCGAGGCCATGTCTTCGAGCTTGGCGCGGGTGTCCATCTCGGAGAGGCCCGGGGGCAGATCGAAACTCTTGGGGCGCAGGGCCAGGGGGATCTCGGCGAAAAGCTCTTCCACGGAAGAGACGCCGACGGTCTCCAGCATGGCCCTGGCGTCCTCCGCGGTGTGGGGGACGTAGGGCATGGGCGCTCCTTCTAGTGGCAGGAGACGGCGGTCTGTTCGTAGGCGGCGGCGTCCAGCAGACCCTGGGGCTCGGCCGAGAGCTTCACCTTGATCATCCAGCCGCCCGCGAAGGGGTCCTGGTTGACCAGTTCGGGAGCGCCCTCCAGGGCTTCGTTGACCTCCACCACCTCGCCCGTGACCGGGGAATACAACTCGCTGGCGGCCTTGACCGACTCGATGGACCCGAATTCCGAGCCCTGGGTCACCTGAGCGCCCACGGCGGGCAGATCCACGAAGGTGATGTCGCCCAGTTGCTCCTGGGCGAAGGAGGTGATGCCCACGGTGGCGGTGTCGCCTTCGATCCTGGCCCATTCGTGGGAGGGGGTGTATTTGATGTCTGCGGGATACATAGGATATCGTCTCCTTCAGGGGTGTGCGCGGGCTGTGCGCCGAAAACCGGTGGACTTTAGCCCCTGGCGCTCCGGGGGGCAAGGCTTTCCTCGCCTGCGGGAGGAGCGGGGCGAGCAGAACGGGACCACCGGGAGCGCGAGGGCCTCGCATCGTCGCAAGGGGCGGGGGAGCGTCCCGGCCTTGCGCGGTGGCGCGCTTGCGGGTATCAGGGCCGCCTTCGGAGGAGACCGCCATGCCCGAAACGGCCGCCAAGGCCCCGCAGACCGCACCCTGTCAGCCCGACTACACCCGGGGCGAGCGCCAGTGCCTCCTCGTGGAGGAGCTGGGCCGCACCTGGAAGCTCCACCGCACGGCGGACATGGAGACCCTCTGGGAGAACCTGGGCCGGGAGGAGTTCGGAGAAGACGAGCGCATGCCCTACTGGGCGGAGTTGTGGCCCGCGAGCATGCTGCTCTGCCGCTGGCTGGGGCGCAATCGGGAGCTGGTGCGCGGCAAGGCCTGCCTGGACATCGGGTGCGGGCTGGGGCTCACAGGCATCGTGGGCGCGTGGCTGGGCGCGCGGGTGGTGGGCATGGACCACCAGTGGCCCGCAGTCTACTTCAGCCGGGAGAACGCGGCGCTCAACGGCGTGGACGGCCCGCTCTGGACGCGCATGGACTGGTGCGCCCCGGCCTTCAAGCCCCGGGCCTTCGACGTGATGTGGGGCGGCGACATCGTCTACGAAACGCGCTTCTACCACCCCCTCACCCGGCTCTTCCGGGACCACCTGGCCCCGGGCGGGCGCATCTGGCTGGCGGAGCCCCGGCGAAGCGTCTCGCGCCCGGTGTGGGAGCGCCTGGCGGGCGACGGCTTCGCGGTGCAGAAGCTCCTCACCGAGCCCGTGCCCGTGGAGGGCTACGAGGTGACCGTGAACCTCTGGGAGCTGACGCAGCCGGGTTGAAAACGTCACGAGGGCATTGATTTTGTTGTCCGAAACCGGAATGGTGCGTTCAACAACCGCCGCGTCCGGCCGCAGCGCCACGCCCTGCGGCCCGGCGGATCAAGGGAGACGCCATGGGCAAAACCATCCGCTTCGGCGTGTCGCTCAATTCCGACCTGCTGGAGAAGTTCGACGCGCTCTGCGAAGAGAAGAGCTACCCCAACCGTTCCGAGGCCATCCGCGACCTGATCCGGGGCGTGCTGGTGGAGCGCGAGCAGCAGGTGGGCGAGGGCGAGATCGCCGCAGTGCTCACCCTGGTGTACGACCACCACTTCTCCGACCTCTCCCAGCGCCTGGTGGAGATCCAGCACGACGAGCACGACGTGATCCTCACCACCGTGCACGTGCACCTGGACCACCACAACTGCCTGGAAGTGCTCATCCTCAAGGGCGCGGGCGAGGCCATCAAGCGCCTGGCCGACCGGCTCATCGCCACCAAGGGCGTGAAGCACGGCAGGCTCACCCTCACCACCACGGGGCGGGGGCTGGTGTAGGCGGCGGGACGGAAGTCCCTCCGGTCCGCGCCAGGCAGCCCGCTCGCGAGACCCCATGAAAGACATCCAATCCTCCCCCTCCGAGGTGCTCATCCCCATCGACCGGGTGGGCATCCGCTCCATCCGGCTGCCGCTCACCGTGCGCGACCGCGCCAACGGTACGCAGAACACCGTGGCCGAGGTGGACATGGCCGTGGATTTGCCCGCCGAGTTCAAGGGCACGCACATGTCGCGCTTCGTGGAGGCCCTGGAGAGCCTGGGCGGCGCGCTGGACTACAAGAGCCTGCGCGGACTGGTGGCCGGCGTGCGCGACCGCCTGGAGGCCCGCAACGCCCACGTCACCGTGCGCTTCCCCTACTTTGTGCGCCGCTCCTCCCCGGCGTCCGGGGCGGAGTCCACCATGGACTACGCCTGCACCGTGCAGGGCGACCTCATCGGAGAGCGCTTCCGCATCACCCTGGGCGTGGAAGCGCCCGTGATGACCGTGTGCCCCTGCTCCCTGGCCATCAGCGACCAGGGCGCGCACAGCCAGCGCGCCGTGGTGCGCGCGCGCTGCCGCTACAAGGGCTTCGTGTGGCTGGAGGAGCTCATCGACATGGCCGAGGCGGCAGGGTCCTCCCCGGTGTACGCCCTGCTCAAGCGCGAGGACGAGAAGCACGTCACCGAGGCGGCCTTCGACAACCCCCGTTTCGTGGAGGACGTGGCCCGCTCCATGGCCAAGGCCCTGGAGGACCACCCCGCCGTGACCTGGTACGCCGTGGAGGTGGAGAGCTTCGAGTCCATCCACAACCACTGCGCCGTGGCGGGCATCGAGCGCGAGAAGGCGTAGGTCGCGGCCCGCGCGGGAAGACCCCGGGGGCTGAGGCCCTGGGCGCGTAGGCCCCCCGCGCCGGACGCGGCGTTGTTGCCGGTCCGGCCTCAGCGCAGGCGCACGGACTGCATCATGGCGAAGAGGGCGGAGCGGTTGGCGTCGAAGAGCGCGTGGGCCTGCTTGTCGTCGTCGGCCACGGCGTAGGCCATCACCTGGAGCAGCCGTCCCTTCACGGGCGCGAAGACGTGGTTGACGAACTGCACGCGCACCTTGCCGTCGCCGCCGCGCAGCAGGCGCGCGTAGAGCGTGTCGTAGCCGAAGTGGTCCCCCGCGCCGCCGCGCATGCAGGTGGGGTTGATGCCCTTGAGCGACTCCGCAACGTATTGCTTCACGTTCTCGCAGGAGACGAACGCGTTCTGCGTGAGCAGGATGTCCGTGCGCGGCGGGCTCAGGCAGACCACGAAGCGCAGGTCCGGCCCGTTGGAGGCCTCCACGGCGAAGGTGCAGCCGTCCCTGGTGGTCTCGGCCACGGTCCAGCCCTTGGCGGGGTGGAAGCGCAGCCCCACCGCGTCGTTGCGGTAGGATCGGCGCTCGGGCGGCTCCTGGGCGCAGGCGGCCAGCAGCAGGCACGCGGCCAGGCAGGCCGCCAGGGCGAGGCATCGCATGGATCCACGTTAGCCCGGACGGCGCGCCCCGGCAACACCCGGCGCGCCCTCCCCGCAGGCTGTTGACAGGCCGCCCCGGAGTGCGCACAGTGCAAGGAAGGGAGAGAAGGCCATGAGCATCATCCCCAACCTCAACGTGCAGGCCCTCGGGGCCCTCACCCACGCCGCCGAGGACACGGCCCGAAACCTGGCCAACCTCTCCACCGACGGCTACCAGCCCGTGCGCACCGTGATCTCCTCGGGACCGGCGTACATCAACGCCATCTCCGAGCACTCCGTGGCCTTCGGCCAGACCATGGCCGAGCCCGCCTTCGACAGCGCCACCGACCAGAAAACCCAGGAACGAGCCTGGGTGCAGCCCTACCAGGGCGGCAGCGTGGACGTGGCCCGCGAACTGGTGAACCTCTCCTCCGCCGAGCGCGCCTTCCAGGCCAATGCGGCGGCCGTGCGCACCCTGGAGCAGACCACAGGCTCCGTGCTGGACCTGATGGCCTGAACCGCCCTCCCCATGGCCCGGAAATCCGCGCGGGCCGGTCTTTTCCCCCGCATTCCCCTTGACTTCGCGTCATAATGTTGACACCGTTCGTCCATGCACGTTTTTCAAGGGGATTCCGCATGGAATTGAACACCTCGGGCATCATCGGCAAGAGTCCGGCCCTGGCCGGCGTGTTCTCGGTGCTCTCCAAGGTGGCCCCCACGGATTCCACGGTGCTCGTCACCGGCGAATCGGGCACGGGCAAGGAGCTCCTGGTGCGGGCGTTGCACGCCAACAGCCGCCGCAGGGACAAGCCCTTCGTGCCGGTGAACTGCGGGGCCATCCCCCGGGAACTGCTGGAATCGGAGCTTTTCGGGCACGAAAAGGGAGCCTTCACCCACGCCATCCGCAACCGCGCGGGCCGCTTCGAGCTGGCCGACGGCGGCACCATCTTCCTCGACGAGATCGGCGAGATGGACCTCTCGCTCCAGGTGAAGATCCTGCGCGTGCTCCAGGAGAAGGAGTTCGAGCGCGTGGGCGGCACGCGCACCATGAAGGTGGACGTGCGCATCGTGGCAGCCACAAACCGCGACCTGGAGGCCGAAGTGGCCGCAGGGCGCTTCCGCGAAGATCTCTTCTACCGCCTGAACGTCATCCCCCTGCACCTGCCCCCGCTGCGCGAGCGCGGCGAGGACGTGCTGCTGCTTTCGCGCTGCTTCCTGGAGCGTTTCTGCGCCCAGAAGGAGCGCCCGGTGCTGGCCGTGCCCGCCGAGACGTCCTCGGTGTTCCTGAGCTATTCCTGGCCCGGCAACGTGCGCGAGCTGGAAAACCTCATGGAGCGCCTCTCCATCCTCTGCGACGAGGACCACATCCGCCCCGAGGACCTGCCCCGCAAAATCTGGGAAGACGTGGGCAAGGCCCCCCCCGTCTCGGCAGCCGTCCCGGCGGCGAGGCCCGCCGGGTTCGAATGGCCCGTGGTGGCCGACCTCAAGGCCAAGGGCATGGGCCTCAAGGAGTTCCTCGACGAAATCGAGGAGCGCCTGCTGGCCGAGTCCCTGGAGATGGCCGGGGGCGTGAAGAACCAGGCCGCCGAGATCCTGGGCATCAAGCGGACCACGCTCATCGAAAAGCTCAAGAAGAAAAACATGCTGGGGGCCTAAGGCGCGCCCCGTGAGGCCTGGTGCGCTTCTTGCTTGCTGGGTGTCCGTGATGGCGCGCCCCGTTGCCAGGATCGCCTGGCTCCTCTGCCTGTGCATGCTCTTTCTCGCGGCCCCCGGCGGCGCTCGAGCCCAGACCTACGCCCTCACGGCCGGTCCCTCGGCCGACCAGATCACCCTAACGTTCCCGCGCAAGGCCCCGGCGCCTGTGGCGGTGCGCACCGGCCCCCGACGCGTGGAGGTTCTCTTCCCGGCGGGGGTGAAGCTCAAGGCTCCGCCCCAGCCTGCGGGCAGGACGCGCCACGTGGCGGCCCTCGCGGCGGCGGACAACGTGCTCGTGCTGGAAACCGCGAACGAATCCTTCGGCTTCGTGACCACCCCCTCCGGCGACAAGGGCGTGTCCATCCAGGTGTTCTTCGAC
>NZ_JBZVFJ010000101.1:0-14232 GCF_058402725.1 Fundidesulfovibrio sp.
CCTTTCTCTTGCCGGGGCGAAGCCCTGGCGGGAGGCGGGGGCAGGTTCCCGCGTCTTCGCCGGTCTTCGCTTTGGCTACTCCAGCCCGGGTACGGGGAACCCGGCGCACATCCCTGCCACTTCGGCGCCCCCCTGGACGCGCAGGTTTGCGTCCAGGGGGGCGCGCAACAGGGCGTCGATCCAGCCTGCCAGGCGTTCCATCTCCTGCTCCTTCATGCCGCGCGTGGTGGCGGCGGGGGTTCCCAGGCGGATGCCGCTGGGCTTGAGGGGCGGGTTGGGGTCGTCGGGGACGATCTGCTTGTTGGTGGTCAGCCCGGCTTCGTCGAGGAGTTCTTCGGCGGCTTTGCCGTCCAGGTTGTAGCCTTGCTGGGTGTTCACCACGAGCATGTGGTTGTCGGTGCCTCCGGTGACGAGGGGCGCGCCCCGCGCAACGAGCGCGGCGGCCAGGGCGCGGGCGTTGGCGAGCACCTGGCGGGCGTAGACGGCGAAGGCGGGCTCCAGGGCCTTGCCCAGGGTGACGGCGATGCCCGCGACGGCGTTCATGTGGGGTCCGCCCTGGAGACCGGGGAACACGGACTTGTCGATGCGCTGCGCCAGCTCCTTGCGGCAGAGGATGATGCCACCGCGCGGACCGCGCAGACTTTTGTGGGAGGTGGTGGTCACCACGTCGAAGCCCGCGTCGAAGGGGTTGCGCATCACGCCGCCGGCCACGAGCCCGGCATAGTGGGAGGCGTCGCACATGGTGAAGGCTCCGGCCTCGTCGGCGATGGCCTTGAAGGCGGCGTAGTCCAGGTCGCGCGGGTAGGAGGTGTAGCCGCAGAGCACCAGCCTGGGCTTGTGGGCGCGGGCGAGGCGGCGCACGGCGTCGAAGTCGATGCTCCCGTCGGCGGGGTCGGTCTTGTAGCGAACGAAGTTGAAGAGCCTGCCCATGTGGGAGACGGGCGCGCCGTGGGTGAGGTGCCCGCCGTGGGAAAGGTCCATGGCCAGGATGGTGTCGCCGGGCTCCAGCAGGCCCAGGTAGACGGCCTGGTTCATGGGCGAGCCGGAGAGGGGCTGCACGTTGGCGTGCTCGCAACGAAAGAGCTTGCAGGCGCGCTGGCGGGCCAGCTCCTCCACCTGGTCGGTGTAGCGCTGGCCGCCGTAGTAGCGGCGGCCGGGATAGCCTTCGGAGTACTTGTTGGTGAACACGCTGCCCAGGAGGGCGAGCACTTCGGGATAGGCGTAGTTCTCGCTGGGGATCAGCTCGATGCCGGAGGCCTGGCGGTTTTCCTCTCCTGCCAGGGCGGCGAAGACTTCGGGATCGGCGGATTGAAGCAGGTCACGATGGGCGCGCATGGGCTCCTCCTCTGCGGGAAGGTTGGCATCGCGGTCGCGATGCAGCCCAGGCGAGCGGCTTGCAGACGGTTGCGCGCTCCCCCGTGGTTGCCCACGTTTCTCGCCAGTCACGCGCTCCGGTGTGTGGGAGGCGTGTAGCGCCGGGCCGGGGGTTGCGTCAAGGGCGGGGGTGGGGCAAGGAGGAGTGCCCCGTCATGCCGGTCCGCGCGGACGCGACCGGGTTGTGATCCGATCGGCGCGGCGACGGTGCACGCGCCGGACGCGGAGCCCGGACGCGGAGCCAGGAAGCAAAGGAGAAGGACGTGACCAACGGAGCATTCGTGGAGAAGGCCGACATCGTGCTGGCGTCGGCCTCGCCCCGGCGCAAGGAGCTGCTGGGGTCGCTGGGCGTGGCCTACAGGGTGATCCCCTCCCTGGTGGACGAGCCCGACCCGGACCCGGCCGAGACGCCGGGCGGCTACGCCCTGCGCATGGCGCGGCTGAAGGCGCGCGACGTGGCCTGGGGTCATCCGGGATCGTTCGTGCTGGGGGCGGACACGGTGGTGGCCGTGGGCGGGCACATCCTGGGCAAGCCCCGGGACGAGGCCGACTCCCGGCGCATGACCTCCCTGCTGGCGGGGCGGGAGCACACGGTGGTCACGGGGTGCTGCCTGATCGGCCCGGACGGCGCGACCCTCTGGGAGGAGGCCGTGGCCTCCAGGGTGACGTTCGCGCGGGTCACGGACGAGGCCATCGCGGCCTACGCGGCCACGGGGGAACCGATGGACAAAGCGGGCGGCTACGCCATCCAGGGCCTGGGCGCGTTCATGATCGAGCGCATCGAGGGCTCGTACACGAGCGTGGTGGGGTTGCCGCTGGCGGAGGTTACGGCGGTGCTGAGGGACCACAAGGCGATCGCCGCCAGAGGCGTGTAAGGGGCGCCCCGCCGCTCAGGCGTTCTTGAAGCCCATGGCCCAGATGTCCAGGAACGGTTCGGGGCGCGAGGTGGTGCGCACGTCCCGGAAGCCGACTTCTTCGAGATGGCTTTTCAGAGTGTCCGGGGTGAAGCCCGTGCGGTGGGCCATGTGCTGGTTGCCCCTGGCCAGGCTGGGCCGGTAGCCGTAGACCATGTCCAGGGGAGTAACGGGTCCGGCAGGCGGCGAGAAGACGGGCTCCAGGATGCGGCCCTCGACGATGAGCCGGGCCACCTGCTGGAGGTCCGGGCAGGTGACGAGGGCGTGGCCTCCCGGGGCCAGCACGCGCAGGAACTCCCGCAGCGCCAGGGGGACTTCGTGCGGATAGAGGTGCTCCAGGTTGTGCGAGGAGAACACGGCGTCCACGCTGTTGTCGGCGATCACCGGCATCTCGCGGATGTCGCCCACGAAGTCCGGCTCCGCCGCCGGGTTGATGTCCAGGCGGATCTCGCGCCAGGCGGGCGGGCGGTAGTCGGGCGGGAGCTTCTGGGGGTCGCGGGTGCCGCACCCCACGTGCAGGACGAGCCGGGGCGCGGCCGGTGTCGCTTCGTTTGCCATGTCCAGGCGCTTAGCCCGGCGGGAAACGCCGCGTCAAGGCGCGCCCGGCCTGCGATCGAACCACGGGAACGCATTGACGCCTCCGCTCCAGGACCCTACCCTCCACCATCGACGCCAACCCTCAGCCCCACGAGCCTCCCATGCCACTCATCGACCGCATCGCCATGAACTTCGCCTCCCTCGGCCCCCTGGGCAAACTCCCCGTCTCGGGCACCTGGGGCTCCGCAGCCGCCGCGCTGGCAGCACCGGTGTTCTTCATGCCAGCGCCCTGGGCCGTGCGCCTGCTGGTGCTGGCGCTGGTGTTCGTGGGCGGCGGCCTGGCCTGCGACATCGTGGAGCGCAACACCGGCTCCAAGGACCCCGGCCTGTGCATCATCGACGAAGTGCTCGGCCAGTGGATCACCTATCTGCCGTTCGCAGCGCTCACGCCCTGGCAACTGTTCTGGGGCTTCGTGCTCTTCCGCGTGTTCGACATCCTCAAGCCCGCGCCCGTGCGGGCCTCGGAGTGCTGGATGCCCGGGGGGTACGGCGTGATGCTCGACGACGCTCTGGCGGGAGTCTACTCAGCCATGGCCCTGGGCCTGCTCCTGGCCCTGGGCCTGTAGCCCCGGCGCAGGACGCGGCTGGAGTCAGCCGGGGCTGCGGCGCACGCCCGGCGCGCGCCTTCCACCTGAAAAGTCAGGCCCGCGCGGCGTCATTGTCCGCACGGGCCTGGCCAAGCAGTTCATGCCAGACCGCCCCCCGCGCAGGACCGCAGGCGGCGGCAACAGGCGGGGCCTGTGGCGTCACGCGCGCTTGCTGCTCTCGCGCTTCTTGGCTTCCTCGAAGTCGAGCTTGAGCATGCTGCGCTTTTTCTCGCGCGTCTGGAAGGTGAGCCTGGCCCCCAGGTAGAAGCAGACCAGGATCACGACGCCCCAGAAGATGTATGCGTTCACGCTGCCGACCTTCCCTGCCCCACCGGGGCTTCCCTCTCCGATGCCGAGGCGTCGCCCGCAGGCGCGCGCTCACCGTCTATGCGCCCCGCTTCGGACGCGGTCAAGGCGCGCCAACAAAAAAACGGGCGCGGTGAGCACACCGCGCCCGCACCATGCGTCCTGCGGCGAGCGGTTATTCGCAGACCCCGCTCTTGCGGGCGTTTTCCATCATTTCGCAATCGCCCTTCTCGCAGGCGGCCTTGAAGTCCGCGCACATCTTGTCGGGCTGGTTGAGCTTCAGATAGGCCGACCCGCGTCCCTTGTAGACCTCGGCGTCGGTGTAACCCATCTGGATGGCCTTGTCGTAGTCCTGGATGGCCCGTGAGAAGTTGGCCAACTTGTAGTAGGTGTGGCCGCGCATCACCACGGTGAGAGAGTCCTGGCCGTTGAGCGCGAGACACTTGTTGTAGTCGTCCAGGGCCTTGTCGAGGTTGTTGAGCATGAAGTTGGCGTGGCCGCGCCCCGCAAAGAAGCTGGGATTCTTGGAATCGAGCTTGATGGCCTGGTCGAACTGGCTCAGGGCCTGTCCGTAGTTGTTCTGGCGGCCCAGTTCCATGCCTTTTTCGTAGAGTTCCTGAGCGACGCCTCCGCCCGGCTCCTTGGCCGGAACGGGCGCGGCGGCCGCAGGCGCGGCGGCGGGAGGATTCTTGCGCAACGCCTCCTCGGCCTTGCGCTCGGCCTCGGCGTTGGACTGCACGAAGGCCGGATTCTTCTTGTGGTGGCGCGTTTCCTTCTTGGACTTGGAGGATTTGGACGAGCCGCTCTTGGCCTCCTGCTTGCCTTTGGCGTCGGAGGTTTTGGCGGACTTGGCGTCCTGCCCTTTGGCCGGTGGAGAAGCCTTCGCGTCGGCCTTTTTCCCCGCCGTCTTCGCGTCGGCCTTCTTGTCCTGGGATTTGGCGTCGGTCTTCTTGTCCTGGGATTTGGCGTCCTTGGAGGCCGGGGCCTTCGCGGACTTGTCGCTCTTCTGTTCCTTCTTGGCCGGTTCCGCCCGGACTGTGGAGATGCTGACGCAAAGCGGCATGGCCGCCAACACGACAATAAGATAAATGATGTATTTCAAGCGCATGAGTCTATCCAGCTTCCTTGAGGCCACCTTGTGGCCGTGGCCAGACACTAGCCGCTCGACGCCTGAGCGACAAGGGGCGCGGCCCCCCGGAATCATGAAGATTAGTTCATGTTGCCGGGGGAGGCTGGCAGGCCCGGCAAAACGTGGACGTGCGCCCGGCCACGCGGGCGGACTCCATGGCGCGGGCGCAGCGCGGACAGGGTTGCCCGGCCCGGCCGTACGCCTGGAACGACCACTGGAAAGACCCCTCGACCCCCTGGGCCGTGCGGTAGTCCCGGATGGTGCTGCCCCCGGCCTCGATGGCCCGCTGGAGCACCTCCTGGAGCGCGGCCAGCAGGGCGCAGGCTCCTTCGGGCGCGATGCGGTCCGCCGGGGTTTCCGGGTGGATGCCCGCCTGGAAGAGGGCCTCGTCGGCGTAGATGTTGCCCACGCCCGCCAGGACGTGCTGGTCCAGGAGCAGGGCCTTGATGCGCCCGGAGCGCCCGGCCAGGGCCTGGTGGAAGGCCTCGGGGGCGAGGCCCAGGGGCTCGGGGCCGAGAGCGCGCACGAAGTCCCAGCCCTCCAGTTCGCCCGGGCCGAAGGCGCGGCAGGAGCCGAAGCGGCGCATGTCCTGGAAGTGGATGGCCCGGCCGTCGTCCAGGGGCACGAGCAGGCGCAGGTGCCGGTGGGGTTGGGCCTCGGGGCGGGCCACGAAGACACGACCCGTCATGCGCAGGTGGAAGGCCAGGTGGCCGCCGTTCTCGAGATCGAGCAGCAGGAGCTTGCCGCGCCGTCCGGTTCCGGAGAAGGGCAACCCCTTGAAGTCCCTGAGGAAGGCCCCGGGATCGCCGGGGAAGGCGCGGCGATCCAGCACCTCCAGGCCCGCCACACGCCGCCCTGCGAGCAGGGGCGCAAGCCCCCGGGCGATGGTCTCCACCTCGGGGAGTTCTGGCATCAGGGGGCCGTCTTGGCCTGGGGCAGGGGCACGGCGACTTCCACGGCGCGGCCTTCGCGCAGCACTTGCAGGCGCAGGGGGTCGCCCCGGCGCATGGCCTCGATGCCCGCCTCGTGCAGGTCCTTGATGTCCTTGAGGGAGCGTTCGCCCGCGCGGGCGAGCACGTCGCCGGGAAGGATGCCCGCCGCCTGGGCGCGGGAGCCCTCCTCCACGCGCTCCACGCGCAGCACGCCCTCGCGCGTCTCAAGGAGGATGCCCAGGCGTGGCCTTGGGGGCTCGGGGCAGTAGTAGAAAGCGTTGGCCATGGCGGGATCGGGGGTCTCGCCGCCGCGCCAGGGCATCACGAGCAGGCGCTGCCCCTCGGGATCGAAGGCGGCCAGGCGCGAGGCGATGCCCCAGCCGAACTCGACGTGGCCGCCCCCGGCCACCACGGCCACGGGCCTGCGCCAGGCCACGCGGGCCTCCACGGCGCGGCGCGCCATGGTGGTGTCCCAGAGGGACTGCACGTCCACGAAGCTCTTCCAGAGGGCCTTATGCGAGGCGTCCTTGCGGGGCTGGTGGGCCTCGAAGACCTCCCGCAGGCTCTTGAGCTGTTCGGGCGGCGGCGGGATGAGGCGCGCCGGAAGACCAAGGCGCTCCTGGATGGAAAGGCTTTTCAGCCCCGAACGCCCCACCTTGCGGGCAGTCTCCCGTGGTGCGTTGAGGGCGAAGAGTGGCAGCTTCATGGCCTGGGCCACCTCGAAGATGGGGCGGTAGGCCGCGAAGGGGAAGCCCCAGGTCTTGTCCCACTCCAGCTCGGTCTCCAGCTCGTCCACGCCGATGAGGCCGTAGTTGAAGCGGTCCAGGACGATCTGGCGGTCCAGGCTGACCATCTCCAGCCCCACCACCGGGGGCGTTCCGGCCAGGGCCATGAGTTCGATGATCCGGGCCTGCGCCTGGTGATCGCAGGCCGAGGCGTGGGATTCGCCCAGGAGCACATAGACCGAGCACACGGCCTGGGCGGCCAGCCAGGCCGGATCGAGGGGTTCGCCGGAGGCGCTGGCGAACTGTCCGGGCTGGATGGGCTGGGCCTGGCTCTGCCCGGGCGCGGGGTCCACGGCGGGAGGCCTTTGCTTGCAACCCGGCGCGGCCGTGAGAAGACAGGCCAGGGCCAGGGCGGCCAGCAGGGAGCGTGCCGGGCCGCGACGCCCCCGGGGGTGCGTCGCGGCCTGGAGGGATGGTCGGGGGATCAATCCCACTTGCGCTTGTCCTCGATGGGGCGGATCTGGGCCGGCAGGGTGCCGGGGGCCAGGATCTTCAGCTCGGGGCGCAGCTTGATCTTCTCGCGGAACATGTGCAGCAGCTCGTCCTCGCGCTTGAAGTTGCTGGCCTCGATCATGAGCGTCATCTCGTCGATGCCGCCGGGGTTGGTGACCTCGATCTGCCAGCGCTTGATTTCCTCGAAGCGGGCGATGACCTGCTCCACCTGGTGGGGGTAGACGAACATGCCCTTGATGCGGGCGGTGGTGTCCACGCGGCCCACGATGTTGCCCAGGCGCGGGGAAGTGCGCCCGCAGGAGCAGGGGGCGCGGTCGATGTAGGAGAGATCGCCCGTGGCCAGACGGATGAGCGGATAGGTCTTGTTGAAGGCCGTGACCACGATCTCGCCCACTTCGCCGTCCTTCAAGGGGATGCCGGTGTCGGGATGGCAGATCTCCACGAAGGCGCGGTTGGCGATGTGCAGGCCGTTCTTCTGGAAGCACTCGTAGCCGATGCAGCCCACGTCGGCGGTGCCGTAGCCCTGGCGCATGATGAGGTCGAACTTCTTCTCCAGGTTGGCGCGCATCTTCTCGGAGAATTTTTCGCCCGTAACGAAGGCAACTTCCAGAAAGAGGTCCTTGCGCAGGTTCAGCCCGGACTCCTCGCCCTTCTGGGCCAGGTGCATCAGGTAGCTGGGCGTGCCCACGAAGCCGGTGATGCGCAGCTTCTGCATCACCTCCAGCTGGGTGGCCGTGTTGCCGGGGCCGGCGGGCATCACGGCGCACCCCAGGTTCTTCAGGGGCTCCTCGAACATGAGGCCGGTGGGCGAGAGGTGGTAGTTGAAGGTGCACTGCACCACGTCGCCGGAGCGGAAGCCCGTGGCGTAGAAGCCTTCGGTCCAGCCCCAGTAGTCGTCCTCGCGGTCCTCGGGGTCGAAGATGGGTCCGGGGGAGAGGAACACGCGGCGCAGGTCGCCCAGGTCCTTGGTGAGCAGCCCGCCCAGGCGCGGCCCCATGGACTGGAGGAAGATCAGTTCCTTCTTCTTGAGGATGGGGATGTGCTTCAAATCCGAGAGTTGCTTGAACTTGCCCACCTGGAACTGGGCGCGGTCGAAGCGCTTCTTCACGTCCTCGGAGTAGCGGTAGGCGTAGCTCAAGAGATCCTTGAGCTGGATCTGGTAATACTGGCGGCGTTCGGATTCGTCGAGCACCTCGCGGCGGGAGTAGATGCCTTCGGTGCGGTCCTTGCGGGTCATCAGGGGGCTCCTTGTGGGTGGCGGGATTGCCTCAGACTAGCAGAAAAAGAAGGTTTCAATAATCCCTTCGCGCAACAAAATCAAGTCTTGCCGTCCAGCCGGGTGGCGCGCAGGCGCCTTGCCCATCCGGGAAGTTCCCAACGGCCCTCTCCTGCCCGTCTACTCCATGAACAGAAGGATTCTTAGCCCACCAAGCGATTTGACGTGCCGTGGCAAATCCCTTAGGAAAAATGCCTGCGGGCAATCCGTCCGGGGTTTTCCCACGCCCGACACCTTCCCGGGGATCCGGATGGATTGACGTTTCCTTTATGCAGTCCGCCTCACGCTTCACGAAGTCGGCCCGAATCCTTCTTCTTGCCTGTGTCCTGCTTGCGGCCTGGGTGAACGCGCACGCGCTCTCGCCCCGCCGGGAGCTCCTCGCGCTCCGCGTGGACGACGCCCCCGACATCACGAACCCCGAAGACCCCGCATGGGCCTCCGCTGCCTCCCTCACGGTGCGCGACGCCGTGGCCGACATCGAGGTGACGCTCAAGGCCCTGCACGACGGGCAGCACGTCTACATCCAGACATCCTTCCCGGACCCCGACGAGAGCAGGCGGCACCGCACGCTGCGCTGGGACCCGGGCCGCCGGACCTATGTGGACGGCCCCGAGCGCGAGGACGCCATGATCCTCAAGTGGAGCATGGTCACCCACGAAACGGGCCTGACCCTCCACGAAAACGCCCCCTACGTGGCCGACGAATGGTACTGGAAGGCCTTCCGCTCCGACCATTGCGACCACGCCGACGACAAGATCCAGATCTATTCCGCCTACCCCGATCCCTACGCCAAGGCCCTGCTCTCGGAAAACGGCAAGGTGTTCTACCTCACACGCAAGGGCGACGAGGGCGAAGAGGCCGCGCAGGCCATCCTCTACGCCAACTACTCGGGCGATCAGACGCCCAAATACGCCTTCGCCCGGCCCTCGGGATCGCGTGCGGACGTGCGCGCCAAGGGCCACTGGCGCGAAGGCCGCTGGACCGTGGCCTTCGCCCGCAAGCTCGTCACCGGCCACGCCGACGACGTGGCGTTCTCCCTGGACGGCGCATACCCCTTCGGCGTCTCCCGCTTCGAAATCGCCGGGCGCGACCCCGAGCCCGGGACGGACGAACCGCTCTTCGGCTGCGGCGACGTGGGGGAAATCCTCGTGCTGCGCTTCAGGCGATGAACATGACCGTCACGGCCCTTCAACGCTGCGTCATCGCCCTCCTGGTGGCCTTCTTCACGGCCCTCACCTGGCTCTACGTGGACAATTCCGAGCGCACGGCCGATGCGGTCAAGGCCTTCATCCGCCAGCAGGCGGGGACCAGCGCCCTGCTGCAGAGCGCCGGGGAATCGCTCATCCAGGCCCGGCAGCTCTACACCTACATCGTCACCGACCGGTCCACGCAGGTGGGCGACCCCATCAACGTCATCGACTCCCTGACGCGCCGCGGCCTCGGCCTCGCTCCGCAACACCGCGCCGCCTTCGCCCCCTTGGAGGCCACCCTGTCCACCCTGCGCGCCGGGCTGCTGCGCATGGACGAGATGCGCCAGGCCGACGAGTTCTCCGACGCCATGACCGCGCTGACGGACGAGGTGAAACGCCATCTGGCCCTGGCGCTCATGCAGGGCGAAATGGCCGCCGCCTCGGGCGAGTTCCCCGAGGGCTTCTCCAGCTTCCTGAACAACTCCCTCCAGGCCCTGGGCCGCATCGGAAACGCCTACCTGCGCGCGCGCCCCGACAGGCTCCCCGTGTTCACGAACCTCATGGAGAAAATACAGGACGACGTGGCAAGGCTCCTGGACGACCCGGGCAACGGCCTGGATCACGCCGCCCTGGAGGCGCTGGCCGCCGACCTGCTGACCATCCGCACCAACGTCCCCAACCTGCGCGACACCAACAACGACCCCAACTTCCAGAACTACACCAACAAGAGCATGGCCGACGAGCTGCGCCGCCGCTGGGACGCGGCCATGCTCGCCGTGCAGAACGCCCGGCAGGACCACGCCAGGCGCATGGACGATGAAGCCCTGATGCGCGTCGCACGCATCCGCGCCGCCGTGAGCACCTTCAAGCTGGCCTCCGGCGTGGTTCTTGCCCTGGCCCTGGCCGCCCTCTTCGCGGCGGGGCGGGCGGTGTCGCGGCGCGTGCGCGAGTTGCGGCGTGGCGCTGCCTTGCTCTCGGCCGGCCGCCTGGACCACCGCATCCCCCAGAGCGCCCGCGACGACTTCGGCAGACTGGCTGCCGAGTTCAACGCCCTGGCCGAAGGGCTCCAGGCCGAAAAGGAACGCACCCGCGAAGCCCTGCACGCCCTGGAACTCTCGCGCGGGGAACTCGACGCCCGCGTGCGCGAACGCACGGCGGAGCTGACCCGCGCCCTGGAGAGCCTGCGCCTGATGGACTCCGTGTTCTCCCACTCCTCCCAGGGCATGGTGATCTGCGACGCGGACCTGCGCATCGTGGACGCCAACCCGGCGGCCTCGCGCATCACGGGCCACCCCCGGGAGGACATCCTGGGCCGTCTGCCAGGAGACTTCTGCGTCCCCGGCGAGGTGGACCGCCTGCGCGCCGCCCTCTACGACGCCCTGGACCGGCAGGGACGCTTCGAGGCGGAGCTCGACATCGTGGCCAGGGACGGCCGCCGCGTCCCCCTGCACTTCCTCATGGCCCGCCTGGGCGGCGAGGAGGGAAGCTCAAGCCACTCCATCGGCATCTTCCAGGATCTTTCGCTCCAGCGCGAGGCCGAAAAGCGTCTGGCTGTCCAGTCCATGCGCGACCCCCTCACGGGCCTGGCCAACCGCGCCCTGCTCTTCCGGGAGTGCGCCCGACGCATGGCCCAGGCCGAATCGCAGCGTCCCATGCTGGCCATGCTGCTCATGGACCTGGACAACTTCAAGACCCTGAACGACAGCCTGGGCCACGCCGAGGGAGACCGCCTCCTGCGCGAAGTGGCCCACCGCCTGACCACGGCGGCGGGTGACGGAGCCCAGGTTGCCCGCCTGGGCGGCGACGAGTTCGCGGTGCTCTCCGAGCCCCTGGAGGACGAAGGCCATGCGCTGGAGCTTGCGCGCCGGCTCCACGCCAGCTTCGCCCCCCTCTTCCAGACCGTCGGGGGCCTCTACCGGGCCAACGCCAGCATGGGCATGGCCGTCTTCCCCAAGGACGGCGACTCCCCGGACCTGCTCTTCAAGAACGCCGACATGGCCCTCAACCGCGCCAAGAGCCACGGCAAGGGCCTCATCGAGGTCTACACCCGCCAACTGGCCGACCAGGTGCTGGCCCGCGCCTCCCTGGAGCGCGACATCCACGCCGCCGTGGCGGGCCGCCAGTTCGAGGTGCACTACCAGCCCATCGTGCGCGTGGACCAGCCCGTCATCGCCGGGGCCGAGGCGCTGCTGCGCTGGCGGCGCGACGGGGAGCTCATCTCGCCCGGCGTGTTCATCCCCATGTGCGAGGAGATGAACTTCATCCAGGACATCACCGTCCTCCTCCTGGACGCCGTGGCCCGGGACGTGGCCGCCTGGCGCGCCGAGGGGCAGAGCCCCCACGTGAGCGTGAACATCTCCGCCGTGCAGTTCTCCGACCCGTCCTTCCACGAGCGCCTGGCGCACATCCTGGCAGCGCGCTCCATGCCCCGGGAGCAGCTGGGCCTGGAGATCACCGAGACGGCCATCATGAGCAAGCCCGAACTGGCCGCCAACACCCTGCGCCACCTCCGCGAGCAGGGCCACACCGTCTCCATCGACGACTTCGGGACCGGCTATTCCTCCCTGCGCAACCTCCAGCGCTTCCCCCTGACCACCCTGAAGATCGACCGCCAGTTCATCAGCGGCCTGGGCTCCCGGGAAACCAGGGCCATCGTCAAGGCCTCCATCGCCATGGCCAAGGGCCTGGGGCTCTCGGTGGTGGCCGAGGGCGTGGAGCGCCCCGAGGAACTGGACTTCCTGCGCGACTGCCGCTGCGACTTCTACCAGGGCTTCCTCTTCAGCCCCGCCGTCACGCCCGGGGAGTTCCTGGCCCTGCTCCTGCGCCAGCAGTCCGGGACGCTCGTGCAGGAGGAGACTTTCCTCCTGCCGCCCCTGCTGCACTGAAGCATCCGGCCGACGCGCCGGACAAAGACCCGTCATCGGAACGCCATGGCTTCCGGATAAACGCATGCCCGGCAGCGGCAACGCGTTATCCACCACAACCGGAGAGACACCATGGCTTCCCTGAGCCTGCGCACCTTCTTCGCGGGCATCGTCTGCATCGGCGTGCTTGCCGTCATGACCGCTATGACCGTCTACGTGGTCTACAGCTCCAAGCGCTCCACGCTGGAGATGCAAACGGCCACCATGCGCACCATCAACACGAACCTGGCCGATTCCCTGGGCGATTTCGTGGAACGCGGTCGCAGCGAGGCGGTTTTCCTGGCCAAGAGCCGTTCCACCCAGCAATACCTCTCCGGCGCCGACCCGGAGGGCCTGCGGGTTCTCCTGGCCAATTCCGCAGGGCGCTCCGGGCTCATGGATTCGGTCTTCGTCTTCGACACGAAAGGTGTCGCCTCGCTGGTGTACGACGCCTCCGGCCGCGAGCAGCCGCCCGTGGACATCTCCGACCGCGAGTACGTGCGCCGGGTGCTTGCCGGGGAGGACGCCACAACGCTCATGCCCCTCAAAAGCCGCATCAGTTCCAAACTGGTGGTGATCTTCGCGGCCCCCGTGCGCCTGGACGGCGGCATCAAGGGCGGAGTTGCCGTGGCCATGAGCGTGGAAAACCTGCTCGCGCGCCAAATCGACGGCATCAAGGTGGGCGGGCGCGGCTATCCGTACGTTCTCGACGGCAAGGGCATCGTGGCCCTCCACCCGAAGCGGGACCTCATGGGGCGCGACGTGTCCTCCATGCCCTTCGTGGCGGCCTCGCTCAAGAGCCCGGAGGGATATCAGCCCTACGAGTGGGAGGGCCAGGACAAGATCCAGGTGTGGCGCAAGGTGCGCGACTCGGACTGGGTGGTGGTCACCTCGGCCTATGTCGATGATCTCGCGGCAGGGGCCAACGCCCAGCGCGACGCCATGATCTGGGCCGGACTGCTGGCCGCGGCGCTGCTCATCGCGGCCATGGCCTGGGCCGCGAACCGCATCGTGATTGCGCCCCTGCGTCGCCTTTCGGAGCACACGGCCCGTATCCGCGAGGGCCGCTACGACGCCGCGCCGGAAGGCCGCTTCCGCTTCGAGTTCGCCCCCCTTGCCGACAACGTCCAGGCCATGGCCCTGGAGATCAAGCAGAAACTCGGCTTCAGCCAGGGCGTGGTGGCCGGGCTGACCACACCCTTTTTCATCTGCGACGAAAACGACCGCGTGGTGGCCTGCAACCAGCCTCTCGTGGAACTCTTCGCACTGGGCGGAACCGCCGGGGACCACATCGGGACCGAAGCGGCCGCCCTGGTGGGCAAGCCCGCCGAGACGCTCCTCGCCCGGCGCTGCCGCCTTTCCGGCCAGTCCATCCGGGACCACGAGCAGGTGCTGACCAACAGGCGAGGCGAAACGCTCTCCATCAAGGCCGACTGCGCGCCCATCACCGACCTGGACGGAGCGTTCATCGGAACCATCACCCTCGTCACCGACCTCACCGCCATCCGCCGCCAGCAGGACGAGTTGCGCCTGCAGCGCGACGCCATGGCCGACGCGGCCGGTCAGGCCTCCGAGGTGGCGGGACGCCTTGGAGCGCTCTCCCGGGAGCTGGCCGTGCAGGTCGGCCAGGCCAGCAGGGGGGCCGCCGACCAGAACTCGCTGGTGGAATCCGCCTCGACCGCCGTGGAGCAGATGGGCGAGGCCGTGCGGGACGTGGCCCGCAACGCCGGGGACGCCGCGACGACGGGCCAACAGGCTCGGGAAAAGGCCCTGTCCGGGGCGAAGG
>NZ_JBZVFJ010000102.1:0-13888 GCF_058402725.1 Fundidesulfovibrio sp.
GTCGGGAGACACCTTCTCAAGTTTCAGCTGGTCCGAAAAGGGCCGAGCAGGTCACCTCCTCCGTCCAGCGCAAGGAAGCGCCAGGTTGCCTCCATGCTTTTGACCAGCGGAGCGGCCGGGCTATATCAGTGCCCAGGGTCACCCGAACTCTATGCAGGTCGATTTATATCTCAGCCCACATGGCGCTATGTGGGTAAAAAGTTGAAAATTCCTTTCTCCGGTTTCCCCTCGCTTTCCCGGCCCGCGCGGGTTGATCAAACGCGCCGTCGATGCCACTATCGGACAGCGGCGGCCCGTCGGGGCCGCGTACACCCCAGACATCCAGGAGCTTCCATGCGCGCCCTCGCCATCCTCTGCCTGCTGGCCCTCGTGGCCTGCGCCCCCGCGAAAAAGCCTTCCTTTGACGCCGCCGACGCCAACAAGGACGGCAAGATCTCCCTCCAGGAGTTCAAGAACCTTTTCAAAAGCTCTGCCCAGGACAAGGCCGACGACCAGTTCAACCGCTACGACGCCAACCGCGACGGCCTCTTCGACGGACCGGAGTACGACCTCTGGAACCAGGTCGGCTCCGACGACAGCCTGCGCCAGTGGTAGCGGCCTCCTTCACGCGCTGAGCGCGGCGACCCCATGCGCGGCAACGCCGCACGATGCGCAGGCGGGGGATGCTTCCTGCGCCCGTGGCCGGTGTCGTGATTTGAAAAGCATGAAGTGTTTTTCAAGGATTCGCTCCGTGTCGCTGCCTGGCGGCCTTGAGATGCCGTTTGACCGGATTGGAAGGACGCACAGCGGCGCCGTCGAGCGGACCGCTCCGGACCGCCTCCCGGAGGCGTGACGGGGAGGGGGTTGCTCGACGATCCCGGGCCTGCCGGATGGAAGGGATGCGCCGCGCGGGCGGGATCGCCCGTGTGAGCACAGGATGGCCCCGGCAGGGGGGCGCGGGGCCAGGATGGGGAGAGAGGGGCCGGGTCGGACGGTCCCGGGCCGTGCGGGGGGACTCGTGCGGGCCGGTCTGCGACAGGGCGGCCCGCTGCAAGCCGGGGCGTCAGTCCCTGGCCAGCACCAGCACGTCCGCCCGGGCGGCCCCGGCCGAGGCCAGCGCGCGGCAGCAGGCCTCCAGGGTTGCGCCAGTGGTCATCACGTCGTCCACCAGGAGCACGCGCCGCCCCCGGACGGACTCGGGCCTGGCCTCGAAGGCTCCGGCCAGGTTCTCCAGGCGCTGCCGGGCCTTGAGCTTGCTCTGGGGACGGGTGGCGCGTGTCTTGCGCAGGGCCTCCGGGTCCAGCGGAGCGCCCAGGCCCGCGGCCACGCGCCGGGCCAGCTCCAGGCTCTGGTTGTAGCCGCGCCGCGCCAGACGCCAGCGGTGCACCGGCACGGCGGCCACCACCTCGGGGGCCGGGTCCAGCCCGCCCGGGCGCGCGGAGTGCAAAGCGTGGGCGTGCAGCAGAAGCTCCCCGGCCAGATGCAGCCCGGCCAGACGCCCTCCGAACTTGAGCCCCAGCACCAGATCGCGCAGCACGCCCCGGTAAGCCCCGTAAAAGCCCGCTGCGCTCCACGGACGCGGGCGCGTCCGGCACTTCCCGCACAGCCCCGGGGTCTGGGCGTCCATCTCCGTGAGCGCCGCGCAGCCGGTGCAGAAGCCCCCCAGACGCGGGCGCAACTCCCCGGCGCACTCCCCGCACAGCCAGGGGCCGCCGGTCACGGCCCCGCACACCTGGCAGCGCGTCCCGGCCAGGGCGCGCAGGGCCTCACGCAGCCGGAGGATCACGTCCCGGACGCCTCCCAGGCCCGGGCCGCGAAGGCGCGCACAAGCTCGCGCGCCGCGCCGTCCGCATCCAGGTCGCCCGGGCCGTCCAGCCCCTTGAGGCACAGCGGCTCGCCGAGGGTCTTGCCCAACGGCAGGAAGAAGTACTTGAGCGTGAGCAGCGCCCCCTCGAAGAGCCGCTCGCCCCGCGTGCGCCCGGCCACGAGGCAGGCCAGGGCGCGCCCGGGGGGCAGCGCGACCAGGGCCGGGTCGTGCGCCTCGCGCAGGGCGTAGAAGCGCTGGGCGCGGTCGATGAAGCCCTTGAAGCGCCCGGGCAGGTGGTAGAAATAGATGGGCGAGGCCACCAGCACCAATGGCGCGACCAGGATGCGCGCGAAGACCTCCTCGGTCCGGTCCTTGCGCTCCAGCACGCAGCGGTGTCCGGGCGAACGGGAGCAGGCCTGGCAGCCGACGCAGGGCTGCAGGTCCACGTCGCGCAGGGCGAGGGTTTCGGGCTCGGCCCCCGCGTCGGCCAGCCCATGGGCCAGGAGCCGCGCGGCCAGGTCGGTGTTGCCGCCCGGACGGGGGCTGCACGCCAGGATCAGGGGGCGGCCGGGCGCGGGGTCCATGGGGGCGTCAGCGGGCGAAGTCGCTGAAGTAGGGGTTGTGCAGCTTTTCCTGGGTCACGCTGGTCTCGGGGCCGTGCCCGGGATAGAGCACCGTCTCCCCGGGCAGGGTGAAGAGCTTCGCGCGTACCGACTGCAGAAGCGTGTCCAGGTTGCCGCCGGGGAAATCCGTGCGTCCGATGGAGCGGTAGAAGAGCACGTCGCCGGTGAAGGCGATCCCGGCCTTGGGGAAGTGGTAGGTCAGGCTGCCCAGGGAGTGCCCGGGGGTGGCCAGCACATGGCAAGGCTGGCCCAGGAGCTCCATCTCGCCTTCGGCCAGGTCCTGGAAGGAGTAGAGTGAGAGCCTCGGCAGGCCCATGAAGCCGCCCTGGCCCAGTTCGGAATCCAGCAGCGCCCGGTCCGCCGCCCCGGCGAAGACCGTGGCCCCGGTGGCCTCGGCCAGGGCCTTCACCCCGTAGGCGTGGTCGAAGTGCAGGTGTGTGAGCAGGATGTGCGTAAGCGTCGCCCCGCTGCGCGCCAGGTGGCTCAGCATGGGCGCGGGGTCGCCCCCCACGTCCACGGCAACGGCCGAGGCCCCCTCCACGGCAAGGTAGCTGTTGGTTTCCAGGGGGCCAAGGGAATAGGTCTCGACCTGCATGCGCTCCTCCAGGCGGTATGACGTTCCACCGGCGCATAGCCCATGCGGCCCCGCCGGGCAAGCGCGCCCCTTGCCGAGGCCCTGCCGCCGGGCTAGAGTCCGGCCATGACGCCAAGCCACCCAGCACCCCGCCGCGCCAGCCTCACCCGTCACGACCTCGTCGCCTCCGAGCACGCCCTGCGCGACGCCCTGCGCGACTTCGTGGCGTTCAAATCCTCCAGCCTCTACTTCCCGCCCCCCGGCGCGGGGCAGGACCCCGAACCCGCCTGGCTCAAGGGCGAGCAGAAGCTCCTCCTGCCGCTCTCCCAGGGAGGGACGCCCCTGGGCGTGTTCATGGCCAAGGGCGTGCGCGGGCTCCAGGCCAGGACCCTGCCGCTCCTGGCCCAGGCCGCCCGGCTCTGCCTGGAGAACCTGGCCCTGGCCAAGGCCCTGGACACCGACTCCGTCACGGGCCTGGGCAACCGCCGGTGCCTGCTGGACGCCCTGGAGCGCGAGATCGGGCTGGTGCAGGCCAGCATCCTGCCCGGCCAGGCCAGCTGGCAGGAGGCCCCGGCCGAGGCGCGGGGAGGCTTCGGCCTGGTGCTCTTCGACGTGGACTACTTCTCCTGGGTGAACCAGAACTACGGCCACCTCTACGGCGAAACGACCCTGGCCCGACTGGGCGCGCTCCTGGCCGCCAAGGCCCCCGAGGGCGCGGCGCTGGCCCGCCTGGAGGAAGACCTCTTCGCCGTGCTCCTGCCCGGGGCTTCGGCCGCCCGCTGCCTGGACCTGGCCGAGACCGTGCGCGCGGCCGCCGCCGAGGAGGTGTTCGACTACCCCGTCACCGGCGAGCGCATCCGCCTGACCCTGAGCGCGGGCTTCGCCCTCTACCCGCGCGACCTGCACGGCGGACAGCTGGCCGCCCCCGCCGGAGAGGCCGCCCGCGTGCTGGTGCAGAAGGCCCGCAAGACCCTCTCCGCCGCCAAGGACCTGGGCCGCGACCAGGTGATGAGCTTCGGCAAGCTCCTGCGCGAAGGCGGCCAGATCCTGGAGCGCCTCCCCCTGGGACGCCTGGCCGTGAGCCTGGGCCGCGCCGCCGACGCCAAGGAGGGCATGCGCTTCCTGGTGTGGTCGCCGCGCTTCGAGGGCGCGCGCCAGCTGGCCCGCGACGGCGGCCACCGCGTGCTGGGGCGCTATCCGGCCATGGTCAAGGGCGAGATCATCCTCATGGAGGCCCAGGAGGACGTGTCCTACGCCGAGGTGTTGCACCTCACCGACGCCTCCTGGACCCTGGAGCCCGGCGACCGCCTGCTCCTGGCCCAGGACCCCGAGGACTCCTTCCCCGGCCAGGACGACCCCTCCGAGCCCCCCCGCCGCGACATGGCCAGCGGCCTGCTGGGCCACCGCGACTTCATCCGCCGCTTCACCCAGGCCCGGGAAGGCGAACAGGCCTTCACCCTGGCCCTGGTGCGCCTGCCCGAACCCGGCCAGGACCGGGGCGCGTCCGGCGGTTCGCGCGCCGAGGCCAGCATCCAGGAGCTGGCGGCCCTGTGCCGCGACCACTTCGGGCAGGAACTGCTGGGCGGGCGCTTCTCCACGGGAAGCCTGATCCTCTATGTGCCCGGCCAGGCCCCGGCCGCGCTCCTGGAGCGCTTCCAGGCCCTGGCGGAGCTGGCCCGGGAGCGCCTGGGCCTGGCGCTTTCCGTGGGGCTGGCCGGACACCCCTTCCTGAGCTACGGCAAGGCCGACGTGCTGGAGAACTGCCGCAAGGCCCTGGACCACGCCCAGCTGATCCAGGACGGACCGAGGCTGGCGCTCTTCGATTCCATCTCCCTGACCATCAGCGCCGACCGCCTGTTCACCCTGGGCGACCTCTACGGCGCGGTGGAGGAGTACCGTCTGGCGCTCCTGGCCGACGAGGGCAACGTGCTGGCGCGCAACTCGCTGGGCATCTGCCTGGGCAGGCTCGGGCGCATGGCCCAGGCCAAGGCGGAGTTCGAGCGCGTGCTGGCCCTGGAGCCGCGCAACCAGATGGCCCTGTACAACCTGGGCCACGCCTGCCAGCGCCTGGGCGAGGAGAAGACGGCGCGCAAGGCCTTCCAGCGCTGCCTGAAGCTCAACCCGCAGGACGTGTACAGCCTCCTGCGCCTGGGCCGCATGGCTGAGGACGCGGGCAAGCCCGCCAACGCGCGCGGCTACTACCAGAAGGCCCTGGCCCTGCCGGGCGGCCCCCGGCTGGTGACGCGCCACCTGGCCCGCCTGGCCCAGGCCCAGGGCCGCGCGGACGAGGCCCGCGAGCACCTGCAGCAGGCCCTCCTGCTGGACCCCAAGGACGCCTTCTCCCTCAACCTCCTGGCGCGCATCTACCTGGACGCCGGGGAGGACCCGGCCATCGCGGAGGCCCTGGCCCGCCAGAGCGCGGCCCTGCGCCCGGACCAGGCCCAGTTCTGGAAGGACCTGGCGCGCGCCCTGGAGGCCCAGGGCAAGACCGAGGAGGCCCGGCAGGCTTTGGGACGGGCGGGCTGAGGCGCGAAAGCCCCGTTGACGACATGTACAGGATGTCGTACAGAATCCCCGCGAGGAGCACCCCATGGACGCCATCACCTACACCAGCGCCCGCGAGAATCTCGCGCAAACCATGGACCGGGTCTGCGACGACCACGACCCCGTGGTGATCACACGCCGCAAGGGGCGCAACGTGGTCCTGGTCAGCCAGGAAGATTGGAACGCCATCGAGGAAACGGCCTATCTGCTGCGCAGCCCCGCCAACGCGGCCCGGCTGCGCCGGAGCATCGACGACGCCGACCGGGGCGTCCGCGAAACCCATGCGCTTCTGGACGAATGATCCGCCTGATCGCCTGGACGCCCGGCGCGTGGGAAGACTACCTCTTCTGGCAACGAACCAACAAGGCGATGCTGCGCAAGGTCAACGAACTCATCCGGGCCGTCTGCCGTTCCCCCTTTGAAGGGATCGGCAAGCCCGAGCCCCTGCGCTTCGACCTGGGCGGTTCGTGGTCCAGGCGCATCGACGCGGAACACCGCCTCGTGTACCGCGTCGCGGAAGACACCCTCGTCGTCCTCGCCTGCAGATACCATTACTGAGGGAGCACCGTGAAGCCCATCGACCTCCTCGCCGCCGCCTCGTCCATCGACGCCCTCTGGTCGCCACGCGTGGCCGCGAAGATCAACGACACGTTCGTGAAGCTTGCGCGCATCCAGGGCGAGTTCGTCTGGCACGCCCACGAGGCCGAGGACGAGATGTTCCTGGTGCTCTCCGGCAGGCTCTGCATCAGGTTCCGCGACGGCGACGTGTGGCTTGAGCCCGGCCAGGCCCTGGCCATCCCGCGCGGCGTGGAGCACTGCCCCTACGCCCCCGAGGAGGTGCGCATCCTCCTGGTGGAGCCCGCAGCCACCGTGAACACCGGAGACGCCACGGGCGACGCCCGCACCCAGGACGCGCCCGTCTGGCTCTAGCGAGGGAGCGCCAGGCCGGGATCGGGGCGGAAGCGTCCGGCGTGCATCAGCCCCTGAAGAAGCGCAGCCGCAGGGCGTTGGTGACCACCGACACCGAACTGGCCGCCATGGCCGCACCGGCGATCATGGGCGAGAGCGTGGGGCCGCCGAAGGCGTGCAGCACGCCCGCAGCCACCGGGATGCCCAGCACGTTGTAGGCGAAGGCCCAGAACAGGTTCTGGCGGATGTTGCGCACCGTGGCCCGCGCCAGCGCCAGGGCCGTGACCACCCCGCGCAGGTCCGCCCGCAGGAGCACCACGTCCCCGGTCTCGATGGCCACCCCGATGCCCGAGCCCATGGCCAGCCCCACGTCCGCCGCCGCCAGGGCCGGGGCGTCGTTGATGCCGTCGCCCACCATGGCCACCGTGAGGCCCTGGGCCTTGAGCTCGTTCACCTTGGCCGCCTTGCCCTCCGGCCCCACGCCCGCGAACACCTCGTCCACGCCCGCCTCGCCCGCCACGGCGTGGGCCGTGCGCGGCGTGTCGCCCGTGAGCATCACCACCCGCACGCCCATGGCCTTGAGGCGGCGCACCACCTCCGTGGCCTCGGGGCGCATGGCGTCGGCCACCGCCAGCACCCCCAGCGCCCGGCCGGATTCGGCCGCGTAGAGGGGCGTCTTGCCCTCGGAGGAGAACACCTCTCCCAACTCCAGGAGACCGGGGGGAAGCTCCACCCCCTCCTCGGCCAGCCACCCGGCGCGCCCCACAAGGCACGGCTTCCCGGCCACCATGGCCGCCGCGCCCTTGCCAGGCACGGCTCGGCCGGACGCCGCCAGCGGCAAAGCGATCCCCCGCGCCAGGGCCGCGTGGACCACCGCTTCGCCCAGCGGATGGGCCGAGCTGGTCTCCACCGCCGCGGCCACGGCCAGCAGGCGGTCGCGCGCCACGCCGGGGGCGGGCTCCACGTCGGTGAGCGCGGGCTTGCCCAGGGTGAGGGTGCCCGTCTTGTCCAGAACCACGGCGTTCACGCCTGCGGCGGCCTCCAGGGCGCGCCCGCTCTTCACCAGCACCCCGAGCCTGGCCCCGCGCCCCGTGCCCACCATGATGGACGTGGGCGTGGCCAGCCCCGTGGCGCACGGGCAGGCGATGACCATCACCGAGACGAAGATGCGCAGCGCGAACCCTGCCCCCTCTCCCGCCACCAGCCAGGCCACGGCGGAAAAGGCCGCCAGGGCCATCACGGCCGGGACGAAGTGCAGGCTCACGCGGTCGGCCAGGCTGGCCAGCGGGGCCTTGGAGCCCTGGGCCTCGCGCACAAGACGCACGATGCGCGCGAGCACGGTGTCTCGCCCCACGCGCTCGGCGCGCAGGGTCAGCGCCCCAAGGGAGTTGAGCGTGCCGGAGGCCAGCTGGTCGCCCGGGTTCTTGGCCACGGGCTCGCTCTCGCCCGTGAGCATGGATTCGTCCACCTCGCCCGATCCCTCCACCACCACGCCGTCCACGGGCACGCGCTCGCCGGGCCGCACCAGCAGGAGGTCGCCCGGGCGCACGGCGCGCACGTCCACGCGCTCCTGGCCGCCGTCCGTCAGGCGCGTGGCCTGCTCGGGCGCAAGGCTCAGAAGCGCCTTCACGGCCTCGGTGGTGCGCGCCTTGGAGCGCGCCTCGAAATACTTGCCCAGGGAGACGAGCGCCAGGATCACCGCGGCGGACTCGTAATAGAGTTCGTGAGCCTTGTGCGCGCTGTCGTGTCCGAAGAGGATCGCCCCCGTGCTCCACAGCGAGGCCGCCAGGGCCGCGCCCGTGCCCAGGGCGATGAGCGAATCCATGGTGGGGCCGCCGCGCAGGAGCGCCGGAATCCCCGCCGTGTAGAAGCGCCGCCCCAGCCAGACCAGCGGGGCCGTGAGCGCCAGCTGCGCCAGGGCGTACGCGCCCGGCGAGGCGTCCGGGGAGAGGAAGGCGGGCAGCGGCAACCCCACCATGGGGCCCATGGCCACCACCAGCGCCAGCGCGCCCAGCGCAAGCTGCGGTCCCAGGGCGCGGCGCTGCTCCTCCAGGCGCAGGGCGGCCTCGCGCTGCTGCTCCTCGAAAAGCGATTCGTCCTCGTCCAGCACCTCCGAGGCCGTGAAGCCCAGGCCCTCGATGCGCCGGATCACCGCGTCCAGGCCCGGCCCGCCGGGCTCCAGCTCCAGCTCGACCGTGCCGGAGGCCAGGTTCACCCGCACGGCCCGCACGCCCTCCATGGACCCCACCACCTTCTCGATGCGCGAGGAGCACGAGGCGCAGTGCATGCCGCCGATCAGCAGCCGCGACGACTCGGCGGGCCTGGGCAGCACCAGCTCGAAGCCCAGGGCCTTCACGCGCTCCGCCACGCCCTCCGGGGTGACCACGGCCGGGTCGAAGCGCAGCCGCAGGGTCTCCCCGGCCAGGTTCACCGAGGCCTCCGCCACGCCGGGCATGCCCCCGACCACCTTCTCGATGCGCGCCGAACAGGCCGCGCAATGCATGCCCCGCACCGCCATCTGACGCTCTTCCATACGCCGCTCCCGGGCATTGGCTCCTGGGGGGAAGTCTGCTAGGGCTACCCCTCCCATGCACGCGCCCTTGAAAGTCCTCGTGGTGGCCGCCCACGGCTCCTCGCACCCGCTGGCCCGCGCCGCCCTGGACGGCTTCGCGGACCACGTCCGGGCGCTCGCGCCGGACAGGCCAATCCACCTTGCCTATACCGCTTTCCGGCGTTCCGGCAACCATCCTGCCTCGGCCGGGGCACAGGAGCGGGAGCTGCCCCGCGTGCTGGAGGGGCTCGAACGCCTGGGCGCGCCGGTGGAGCTGGCCGTGCTCTCCCTGCACGTGGTGGCGGGTGACGAGTTCGAGCGCACGCGTCTGGCCGTGGAGGCCTTCGCGCGGGGCCAGGGCGTTCCGGCGCGGCTCTCGGGGCCGCTGCTGGCCCGCCCGGAGGACGCCCCCGAAGTGGCCCGCGCCCTGGCCGGGGAATTGAAGGCCCTGCCGCCGGGCGAGGCCGCCGTGCTCATGGGCCACGGCGCTGCCGGGGAGGCCCAACAACTCTACCGCGAGCTGGCCCGGGAGCTCCAGGCCCTGGCCCCGTTGGCCCGCCTGGGCGTGCTGGAGGCCGCCGACCCCGCCGACCCCCTGCACATCCGGGCCATGGCGGCGGAACTGGCCGCGCGCGGCGTCGGCCGGGCCACGCTCATGCCCCTGCTCACCGTGGCCGGACGCCACGCCCACAAGGACCTGGCCGGGGAGCAGCAGGGCTCCTGGCGCTCCGTGCTGGCCGCCCACGGCATCGGTTGCCCGGCGGACCTGCGCGGCCTGGTGGAGCGCGAGGCCTTCCGCGCCCTCTGGGCCGGACGCCTGGCCCGGCTCCTGGCCTGAGCAGACCCGGGCCGGACGGACGTCTCCGTGCGCAGTGGGGCGGCCGCTCCGGACAGGTCGCGGCCGCACGCTCAGTCTGGCGAGCAGCCCAAGCGTCCGCTCACGTCCCGTTGAACAGCCGATTCCTGCCGCCGGCGCGGATTGTTCAGGCTGCTCAGCCCTTGCCGCCCCCGATCCAGCCCTTGCGCCGGAAGTAGAAGAGCATCCCCACCGCCACCACGCCCATCACCCCCAGCACCCCGAAGTAGCCGTAGCGCCACTTGAGCTCGGGCATGTACTCGAAGTTCATGCCGTAGAGCCCGGCCAGGAACGTGAGCGGGATGAAGAGCGTGGAGAACATGGCCAGCACCTTCATGATCTCGTTGGTGCGCAGGCCGATCTTGGAAAGATAGAGCTCCACCATGCTCGAGAGCAGGTCGCGAAAGGTCTCCACGGTGTCCATCACCTGGATGGTGTGGTCGTAGAGGTCGCGCAGGAAGAAGACGGTGGAGTCCTTCACCAGCTCCGTGCCGCCCTTTTCCAGGCGGGCCACCACCTCGCGCAGGGGGAAGATGAACTTGCGCAAATAGAGCGCCTGGCGGCGCAGGCCGTTCAACTGCTCCAGATGCCGGGGCAGGGCCGAGCGCAGGAGCTGCTCCTCGATCTCCTCGATGTCCTCGCCCATGCGCTCCAGCACCAGGAAGTACTGGTCCACCACGGCGTCCAGGAGGGCGTACATCAGGTAGTCCGCGCCGTAGTTGAGGATGCGCCCCTTCTTGGAGAGCAGGCGGCGGCGCACCTCGTCGAAGGCGTCGCCTCCCGGGCGCTCCTGGAACGTGAGCAGGTAGTGCCTGCCCAGGATGAAGCTCACCTGCTCGTCCTTCACGGCGCGCTCCTTCTCGTCCCAGGTGAGCATCTTGAGCACCACGAAGACCGTGCCGTCCCCCAGTTCCTCCATCTTGGGGCGCTGCCCCGTGTGCACGATGTCCTCCACCACCAGCGGGTGGAGCCGGAACACCTCGGCCGCGCGGTTCACCACCTCCATGTCGTGCAGGCCGTCCACGTTCACCCAGCGCACCTGCGGCCCCTCGTCGAAGCAGGCGCACTCCTGGAGGCGTTCCGGGCGGTCCACGCGAGCGCCCTCGGAATCGTAGGTGATCATCTCCACGGTCACGGGCGTGTGGCGCTCCTCGCCCACGTAGAGGGGCGAGCCGGGCGCGCGGCCCACGGTGCGGCTGCGACGGCGCAGGTATTCGAGCATGGCGTTTCTCCTGGCAACGTCCTCTAGGGGACAACCCGCCGGAACCACAAGCCCCCGCACGTTTTTCCCGCCGGATTTCCCTTCTATCGCCCCCGCGATAGTCGCCTTGCCCGCGCCGGTCTACACGCCCACCATCCAGCGGCGCACCGCGCGGCGCATTCCAGGAGGTGGACCATGGCCAACGCGACGGCCCAACCAGTCAACGCATGCAGGGGGGGGCTCGGAACCTACGTCTCCGAGAACTTGACCCTCTGCGGCCAGAGCCCCAAAGCCACGTGGATCGGCTACGCGGCGGCCTGGGCGCTCTTCTTCCTCATCCTCAAGGTGCTCCCGCTGCCAGAGGGGCTCAAGCCCGAGGGCATGAGCGTGCTGGCCGTGCTCGTGTGGGCGTGCGTCATGTGGGTCACGGAGGCCATGCCCGTGGGCATCGCGGGCATCTCCATCCCCACGCTGCTCATCCTCACCAAGGCCATCCCCTGGAACAACGGCAACCCGCCCATGGGCCAGGCCTTCTCCGGCTTCACCACCCACGAGGTCTGGCTGTGCCTCTTCGCCTTCTTCGCCGGGGCCATCATCCAGCTCCTGCGCATGGACAAGCGCATCGCCCTGGCCATCCTGGACAAGCTCAAGGCCTCCAGCGTGGGGCGCATCATCTGGGGCATGTTCTGGGTGAACGTCGTGCTGGCCTTCCTGATCCCGGCGGCCAACGCCCGCGCCGCCACCGTGATGCCCGTCGTCCAGGGCGTCACCGCCCTGCTGGGCGACTCCCACGCCGAACGCGAGGCCAAGAAGGCCATCGTCATCCAGGCCATGGTCTACGCCTCCATGATCTCGGGCCTGTTCATCCTCACCGGGCACATGCCCAACCTGATCATGACCGGCCTCTTCGAGAAGAGCGGCCTGCGCAATCTCGGCTACTTCAACTGGATGGTGCTCCACGCGCCCTATCTCATCCTGTTCGCCCTCATCCAGTGGTGGGTGCGCGTCCACTTCAAGACAGCGGGCGTCTCCATCCCCGGCGGCCACCAGGAAATCAGCCGCCAGCACCGGGAACTGGGGCCCATGTCCGGCCCGGAGAAGGCCATGCTGGCCGTCTTCGCCCTGGTGGGCGTGCTTTTCATGACCGGCAAGGGCTCGCCCGTGGTTCTCCACACCTACCAGTTGGGCATCGTGGGCCTGGTGGGCATCATGATCCTCTTCATCCCGGGGCTGTTCCCCTTCAAGTGGAAGGCCGTGCAGGACCGCACCATCTGGGGCACCTTCCTCCTGCTGGGCGGGGCCATCACCATGACCGACGCCATGGCCAAGTCCGGCCTGGCCGCCTGGATGGCCGACCACATCCACACCCTGGTGGCGGGCATGAACTGGTGGCAGACCCTCCTGGTCATGATGCTGGGCACCCAGGTGCTGCGCCTGGGCATGCTCTCCAACGTGGCCGCCGTGGCCATGCTCGCGCCCATCATGTTCGCCATGGCCCCCAAGGTGGGCCTGCACCCCGTCGCCTTCACCCTGCTCATCTGCAACGTGGACACCTTCGCCTTCCTCTTGCCCACGCAGATCACCGCCGCAGTCATCGCCTACGGCACCAACACCTTCTCCACCGCCGACTACGCCCGAGCGGGCTGGGTGTGCTCCCTGCTGGCGGTGGTCTTCGGCATCCTGGTCATGGCCCCCTGGTACGCCCTCTGGGGCCTGCCCGTCTGGAACCCCAACGCCCCCTGGCCCTTCTAAAGGAGGTCCCCCATGCCCCGCATGGCCCCAAACCCCGTGAACCTCGACGCCGTGGAGACCGTGCGCGTCGACTGCGACATCCTCATCATCGGCGGCGGCAACGCCGGTTGCTTCTCCGCCGTGGAGGCCGCCAAGATCGACCCCTCCCTCAGGGTGGTCATCATGGAAAAGGCCCAGATCATGCGTTCCGGCGCGTGCTCGGCGGGCATGGACGCCATCAACACCTACATCCCCGAGGGCAAGACCCCCGAGGACCTCGTGCGCTGGTGCCGCTCCCAGGTGGGCGGCGGCCCCCTGCGCGAGGACCTGGCCCTCTCCAACGCCCGCGAACTCAACGAGGCCGTGGACGACCTCGAACGCTGGGGTCTGCCCATCCTGCGCGACGAGCAAGGAAACATCCGCTATCGGGGCGCCTGGGACATTTCCATCCACGGCGAGCAGCTCAAGCCCATCATGGCCGAAAAGGCCATCGAGGCCGGGGCGCAGGTGTACAACCGCGTGGCCTGCACCCAGCTGATCATGCACCAGGGCCGCTGCGCGGGCGCGCTGGGCTTCGGCGTGCGCGACGGCAAGTTCTACGTCTTCAACGCCAAGGCCACCATCAACGCCACCGGCGGCGCGGCCGGGCTCTACAAGTCCTACACCGCCGACGCCACCGACTCCCACCACCAGATCTGGATGTGCCCCTACTGCGTGGGTACCGGCTACGCCGTGGGCATCCGCCAGGGCGCGGAGATGACCTCCATGGAGCAGCGCTGGGTGGCCACCCGCACCAAGGACTTCTGCGGCCCCGTGGACACCATCTCCGTGGGCTACAAGGCCCCCATCATCAACGCCAAGGGCGAGCGCATCATGCGCGAACGCTACGCGCACCTGGGCGCGGACAAGGCCCCCCGCTACATCCGCGCCAACGCCCCCATGGAGGAATGGCTCGCCGGACGCGGCCCCACCTACTGCGACACCCGCGACATGGACCCAGAACTCGCCAACCAGATGATGACCGACTACCTGAACGAACGCCCCAGCTTCGTCCTCTTCCTGGCCAGCAAGGGGCAGGACCCCACCAAGGAGCCCATCGAAATCTACGGCTCC
>NZ_JBZVFJ010000103.1:0-13598 GCF_058402725.1 Fundidesulfovibrio sp.
GCGCGGCGCATGAGCAGTTCGAAGGAGGCCTCCGAGGCCGAATACTCGTAGCCCACGGCCTCCTTCTCCTTGATCTCGCGCAGGATCTCCAGCACCTCGGGCGAGCCCTTTTCCAGGGTGATGCCGTATTCCTTGGCCTTGAAGAGGATGTTGGCCTGGCCCGACATGTCCGAGAGCACCACCTGGCGCAGGTTGCCCACCTTTTCGGGCTGCACGTGCTCGTAGAGGCTGGAGTCCTTGACCACGGCGGCCACGTGCACCCCCGCCTTGTGGGTGAAGGCGGACTCTCCCACATAGGGCTGGCGCGCGAAGGGCACGCGGTTGGCCACCTCGTCCACGAAGCGCGAGGTCTCGGTGATCAGGTGCAGGCGGCCCTTGGGCAGGGCCTGGCGCTTGAGCTTGAGCTCCAGCGTGGGGATGATGGAGCAGAGGTTGGCGTTGCCGCAGCGCTCGCCGAAGCCGTTCATGGTGCCCTGCACCTGCACGGCCCCGGCCTGCACGGCCATGAGGGAGTTGGCCACGGCCATGTCGGTGTCGTTGTGGGCGTGGATGCCGATGCGCGCAAGGGGGAGGGTCTTTGTGACGTGGTCGCAGATCTTGCGCACGTCGCAGGGCAGCGTGCCGCCGTTGGTGTCGCAGAGCACCAGCACGTCGGCCCCGGCCTGGTGGGCGCGTTTCAGGCACTCCATGGCGTAGTCGCGGTTGGCGCGGAAGCCGTCGAAGAAGTGTTCGGCGTCGAAGAAGAGTTCCTTGCAGCGCGGGCGCAGCCAGGCAAGGGAGTGCTCGATGAGCTCCAGGTTGCGTTCTGGCTCCACGCGCAGGGCCTCCAGGGCGTGGCGGTCCCAGGTTTTGCCGAAGATGGTGATCACCGGGGCCTGGCTGGCGGCCAGGGCCTTGAGGTTGGGGTCGTTCTCGGCGGCGTGCTTGGCCATGTGGGTGGAGCCGAAGGCCGCGATGCGCGAGTGCTTGAGCGTGAGGGCCTGGATGTCCTCGAAGAAGCGCTTGTCGGTGGGGTTGGAGCCGGGCCAGCCGCCCTCGATGTAGTCGATGCCCAGGTCGTCGAGCTTCTGGGCGATGCGCAGCTTGTCTTCGGCGGTGAGGTTGATGTCCACGGCCTGCGCGCCGTCGCGCAGGGTGGTGTCGTAGATCTGGACCTTGACCATGCTCTCCCCTTGCCGGGCTGTCCGGCGAGTCGTCCCCGGGCTGGCGGCTGCCGTCGTGGGCGTTGGCCGCGAAAACGTCCGCCGCCGCTTTCGGGCAGGAGGCAACGCCTCCCGTCTCTTGAGCAGGAGGCAATGCCTCCCGTCGCTTCGGCAGGAGGCCGACCTCTCCGGCAATCCGGGAGGAGCCGGACCTCCCGGCAGTCCGGGCCGGAAGGGGGACGCGGCGGCGTCCCCCCCTTGTCCGGCGCTCGACGGCCGCGCTAGCAGGCGGCCTTGAGTTCCTTGTCCAGTCCGAAGGCGGTGTGCAGGGCGCGCACGGCCAGTTCCACGTACTTCTCGTCGATCAGGCAGGTGATCTTGATCTCGGAGGTGGCGATGAGCTTGATGTTCACGTTTTCGTCGCACAGGGCCTGGAACATGGTGGAGGCCACGCCGGAGTGGTTGCGCATGCCCACGCCCACCACGGAGACCTTGGCCACGTTGGTGTCGTGCTGCACGGATTCGGCCCCGATTTCGTCGCCGACGCCCGCGAGGATGGCCAGGGTCTGGTCCAGGTCGCCCCGGGAGACGGTGAAGGTCATGTCGGTGTAGCCGTCGTGGCTGGTGTTCTGGATGATCATGTCCACGAGGATGCGCTTGGCGGCGATGGCGCCGAAGATGGTGGCGGCCACGCCGGGCTTGTCCTTCACCTTGTAGACGGTGACGCGGCACTGGTCGCGGTCGAAAGCGATGCCCGAAATCACGAGATCTTCCATCATGGCGTCGTCCTCCTGGGTGACCAGCGTCCCCGGGTCGTCGGTAAAGGTGGAGCGCACCCGCACGGGCACGTTGAATTTCTTGGCGAATTCCACCGAGCGGATCTGGAGCACCTTGGAGCCGGAGCTGGCCAGCTCGAGCATCTCGTCGTAGGAGATGCGGTCGAGCTTGCGCGCGGCGGAACAGACGCGGGGATCGGTGGTGAACACGCCGTCCACGTCGGTGTAGATCTCGCACACGTCGGCCTTCACGGCGGCGGCCAGGGCCACGCCGGTGGTGTCGGAGCCGCCGCGTCCCAGGGTGGTCATTCGTCCCTTGCAGTCCACGCCCTGGAAGCCCGCCACCACGAGCACGTCGTGGTCTTCCAGCAGGTTGCGCAGGCGCGCTTCGTCGATGCTGATGATGCGCGCCTTCATGTAGGCGTCGGTGGTGGTGATGGGAATCTGCCAGCCCTGCAGCGACTTGGCGCGGATGCCCTCGGACTTGGCCAGGAGGGAGAAGAGCGCGATGGAGACGTTCTCGCCGTTCACCACCAGGGCGTCCATTTCTTCGGGGTCGGGCTTTGCCGAGAATTCGTTGGCCAGTCCGATGAGCTTGTTGGTCTCGCCGGCCATGGCCGAGAGGACCACGATGACCTTGTAGCCCTCGTCCAGGCCCTTTCGCACCCGCGAGAGCACCTTGCGCATCCGTTCCAGCCCGGCGACCGACGTGCCGCCGTACTTCTGTACCATGATTTTCATGACGAGCCGCTCTGTGAAGAGGTTGCGTTGATCCGTTGCAGCCAGCGCGCGGCCCACGGCCCGTTGGCCGTGAGCGTCGCCTCGCGCCCGTCGCCTTGTTCCTCCAGGCGCACCAGCAGATGGTCCGCAGGCAGGAAGCCGGGCGGCAGGTACTCGGCCCATTCCACCACGAGAAGGCGCGCCGCGCCCGCGTGGAGGCTTTCGAGGATTTCGTCCAGATCGGCCCCGGGCAGGCCTTCGCCCAGCCGGAAGAGGTCGACGTGCACCACCTGGGGCGTGGTGGGGTAGACGTTGGCCAGATTGAAACTCGGAGAGGCCACCTCGGCCTGGTCGCCGCCGGGCAGCGCCTCCACGAGTCCCCGCGTGAGCGTGGTTTTGCCCGAAGCGAGCCCGGCCTGCAAGCACAGCGCGGGATTGTCCCACCCCTCGGGCAGGCTGCGGGCCATGGCCGCGCCCAGGGCCAGGGTGTCGGGCTCGCCGGGCAGGAAAAGCCCGGCCACGGCTACTTCCTGGCGGAAAGGGTGCGCAGGATGTCCTCCATGCCGATCACGCCGCACACCCGGCCCGCGTCCATCACCGGCACGGTGTGGAAGCCGCGGTCCACCATGAGGGTGGCCACGTCCTCAACGGGGGTTTCGGGCGTAACGGTCTGGGGATCGGGGGTCATGGCCTTGGCCACGCTGATGGCGGCGATCTTTTCCATCTCGCGGTCCAGGTCGGCCATGGAGGTCATGGGCACGAGCCCGTCGAGCAGGGTGAACACCGTGGGAAGCGAGAGCCGCTTCTGCTGGGCCACCAGGTCCGACTGGCAGAGGATGCCCACCAGTGCCCCGGAGGCGTTCACCACCGGGCAGCCGTTGATGCGCTTCTCCAGAAGCGTCTGGGCGGCCTCCGCGATGGAGGTCTCGGGCGTGAGGGTGACCACCTGGGCGGTCATGATGTCTTTAGCTTTCAGCATCGAGCCACTCCGTGAGGGCGCGGGGCAGGGCCTGGACGATCTCGGAGGCCAGGTTGCCCCGGTAGGGGAATTCGCCGGACACGAGACGCCCGGCGAGTCCGTGCCAATACACCCCCAGGCAGGCGGCTAGCAAGGGGGAAACGCCACGGGCCAGCAGGCTCCCGGCCACGCCCGAGAGCACGTCGCCGGAGCCGCCCACCGCCAGGTTGGGCTCCGAGAAGGGAGAGACGTACACCGTCCCGGCGGGGTCGCCCCCCTGGCTGATCAGGGACGCCGGGCCCTTGAGCACCACGGCCGCTCCGGTGCTTTCGGCCAGGCGGCGCACGCATCCGGCGCGGTCGGCCTCGATCTCCGGAATGGTGAGCCCGAGCATCCGGGCCGCCTCGCCGGGGTGCGGGGTGATGATGGCGCGCTCCAGGGGCCTGGGATGCGCGGCCAGCCAGAAGAGGGCGTCGGCGTCCCACACGGCGGGGGGCAGGGGGCCGCCCCGGAACAGGGCCTCCAGGAACCGGGCCGCGCCGGGCGTGCGTCCCAGGCCCGGGCCGATCACCAGGGCGTCCCAGGCGTCCAGGCGCTCACGGATCGGGACGGCCATGGACGCGTCCCACTGTTCGCCCTCGCCCAGGGGGAGGGTCATCACGTCGGGGCACCCGGCCTTGAGCACGGGCTCGAGCCCGCGCGGGCAGGCGGCCGTGACCAGCCCCGCTCCGCAGCGCAGCGCGCCCAGGGCCGAGAGGAAGGGCGCTCCCGTGAGCCCGGGCGAGCCGCCCAGCACCAGGAGCCTGCCCGCAGCGCCTTTGTGCATGGCCGGGTCGGGCAGGGGGAGCATGAGCGCCAGTTCCGGGGCCAGGAGGCGGTGGGCGGGGGGCAGGGCCTCGCGCACGGCCCGGGGGATGCCGATGGGGCGCACCAGGAGCTCCCCCACGTAGGGCGAGGCCTGGGGCAGGGCCAGGCCCAGCTTGGCGGTCTCGAAGCTCACGGTGGCGTCTGCGATCACGGTGGGGCTGCCCGGGCGGCCCGTGAGCCCGCACAGGCCCGAAGGGATGTCCAGGGCCAGCACGAAAGAGCGTTCGCCCAGGCGGTTCACGCCCTCCATGAGCGCGGCCATGTCCGGCCTGGGCGCGCCCGCGAGGCCCGTGCCCAGCAGGCCGTCCACCACGGCGTCGGGCGGCCGGACCTGGGACTCTTCCAGTGCCTGGGCGGCCCGGAGGATCTCCACGCCCGCGCGCCGGGCCAGGCGCAGGTGGAAGCCCGGAGCCCCCTTGTAGGCCCCGGCGGGCCGGGCAAGGCCCAGCACCACCTCGGCCCCGGCGTCGTGCAGGTGCCTTGCCAGGGCCACGGCGTCGCCGCCGTTGTTGCCGGGTCCCGCCAGGCAGAGCACGGATTTGCCGCGCACCCCTTCCAGCTTCTCCGTCAGGGCGTGCAGGGCCTCGCGGCTGGCGTTCTCCATGAGCAGCTCGGTCTTCAGGCCCAGGCGCGCGGCCTCGCGGTCCCAGGCGTTCATCTCGGCCGGGGTGAGCAGGGGAGACGTGAGCAGAGGATCGATCATGGCCTTGGGCCTCGCGTTCAGGGTGCTTCGAGCGCCACCACGGCGGCGGCGGTGTCGCGGCCGTGGGTGAGGCTCACGTGGGAGTGGGTGACGCCCAGGGCCTTGGCCCGCTCCAGGGCCGCGCCGGAGAGGCGCAGCACGGGCCTGCCCGAGGGCTCCGAGAGGATTTCGATGTCCTTGAAGGTCACGCCGCCGGAGATCCCCGTGCCCAGGGCCTTGGCGGCGGCCTCCTTGGCGGCGAAGCGCGCGGCCAGCCAGGGCACGACGTTGCGCGGGCGCTGGGCGATCTCGTCGCGGGAGAGGATCTTCTGAAGGAAACGCTCGCCGTAGCGCTCCAGGGAGGCGCGGATGCGGTCCAGCTCCGCCACGTCGATGCCAAGGCCCACGATCATGGAGTGTCTTCTTATATAAAGAAATTGTACAAGTTTGTCCACTCAGGGAGTAGATTGTGCGGAGTTCGGTGTCGCTGAATGAGTCGAACGATATTGTCGCGAAATGAATAACATGAGTCAAATCCAATGCTTCTCAAAAAAGGGTCCATGGAGAGTAATAGATCTTTTCCAGCAAAGTGATAAAGAAAGGAGTTATTTGCAAACCGGTGGCCATTTGGCCCGTGGGTTGGCTTATTCTTTCTGTATTTTGCCAGTACTGCTTCGGTATTAATTTTAGACTTTTCAACATAGTTTCTAATGTTTTGGTGGATGCCGAACTTACAGTCTCGATCGCCGTAGCTTGAAGGAAATTTATATTTGTCACCGCCATGCTCAGTGCCCCACGTGTTGTCTAATGATGCAAACATGCGTGATTGTGAAAGCGCTCTTCGTGCAGATGTGTAGAGTTGTAGCTTATGCGCTGATTTTAAGAGTGCGTCAGTATATGCATATATGTCGTCAATGTTTCTTGTAGGTAGTTGTTGTATGAGTGTTGGGTCGATTATATAGTTCTCGATTTCTTTCCGTTCCCATTTCCAGCCAAAATGCTGTAAGTTTCCGTTAACTTTTTCATTCCATTGTATCGGATGGTTTGAGATGAGTGTTTCTGCATCGTCAAAGTCGCGGTCACGTATTCCCCATGCGTATGGACTGTGTTGGTTAGTCTTTCTCTTGTGAAGGATAGCATTTCGAACATCGCTCTTGGATCCAGATGCGATGATTTTGCAGTTGTCTAGGATTGCGCCAATGATGCGCATGTCAATCCCCTGATCTTTGCCTTCGCAGAAAATTTCAAAGCTCATCTTGCTATTCCGTGTAATGGGTGTGCTATGTTAAAGTAAAAACTTCTTCGTGTGCAAAGAACCCTTTTACGGCGCTTGAGTGTGTCGAAAGTAAAAACTGGCATGTTGGGCTAATGCGTAGTAGTTGCTTTGAAAACTGTTGCGCAAGCGATTCGTGGAGATTTAGTCCGAGTTCGTCGATGATTACAATTGATTTGAATATGTTGAAGTTTACAAAGTCGAATATGATCGGCAAAACTTCTTGTTCTCCTGCCGAGCATTCTCCTAGTTCGTATGTGTTTATGCCGTCGTTTAGGAAAAACTTGTCTTCAATGTCCTGTGATACGTTGTTGTTCGGTATCGGTCCGATAAATCTACGGTCAGGGAAGGCGTGGCGAAAGTGCTGCTCGACCTGGTTAAACTTGCTTGTCGCGATGTTGTCGATGTTGTTGAGTCTGCGGTAGTAATCCCACTTTAAAAGCGTATTTCTAATAAATCTGATTCCTTTCTCCTGGTTTCTTCTGCCTCCGATGATATCTCGTGTTGTTTCCCTGTCAGAGTATTTTGATGACACTGTTTCAAGGTTTCTGAACTGATCATACCAGAATATGCCTGGGAGATTGTTGAATGTTTTGTATAAATCGGTTCGTTGCTGGACAATTCTTCTCAGGTAATACCTGCCCCTGAATTGAAATAGTTCTCTTGAGCTCTGCGCTGTGCATTTGTGCCCATCGAAGTGAAGTGTAACTTCTTTTGAGTCGCCCGGTTTCTCGAAGTTTCTGTCGAAAGTTTGTTCCCTATACCATTCGTTCGCGACAATTTGTGTAGCTTCAATCTCGTCGTCGTCAAAAGATACAGTGAGTAGGACGTCAGGTGATCCATTTCTGTGGAGACCACTTTCATCAAAGCCAGCCCATAGGAAGTCGTTTGCACTGGAAATGCGTTTGCATGCTAGCGCAAGGGTTATTGCTGCCGCTTGCAGAAGAGAACTCTTTCCTCGGCCATTCTCGCCAACAATGAGCAAACGGTCGTTTAAATCTCTTATATTGTCGTTGAAGAAGTCGATGGTTAGAGTAATAGATCTTTTCCAGCAAAGTGATAAAGAAAGGAGTTATTTGCAAACCGGTGGCCATTTGGCCCGTGGGTTGGCTTATTCTTTCTGTATTTTGCCAGTACTGCTTCGGTATTAATTTTAGACTTTTCAACATAGTTTCTAATGTTTTGGTGGATGCCGAACTTACAGTCTCGATCGCCGTAGCTTGAAGGAAATTTATATTTGTCACCGCCATGCTCAGTGCCCCACGTGTTGTCTAATGATGCAAACATGCGTGATTGTGAAAGCGCTCTTCGTGCAGATGTGTAGAGTTGTAGCTTATGCGCTGATTTTAAGAGTGCGTCAGTATATGCATATATGTCGTCAATGTTTCTTGTAGGTAGTTGTTGTATGAGTGTTGGGTCGATTATATAGTTCTCGATTTCTTTCCGTTCCCATTTCCAGCCAAAATGCTGTAAGTTTCCGTTAACTTTTTCATTCCATTGTATCGGATGGTTTGAGATGAGTGTTTCTGCATCGTCAAAGTCGCGGTCACGTATTCCCCATGCGTATGGACTGTGTTGGTTAGTCTTTCTCTTGTGAAGGATAGCATTTCGAACATCGCTCTTGGATCCAGATGCGATGATTTTGCAGTTGTCTAGGATTGCGCCAATGATGCGCATGTCAATCCCCTGATCTTTGCCTTCGCAGAAAATTTCAAAGCTCATCTTGCTATTCCGTGTAATGGGTGTGCTATGTTAAAGTAAAAACTTCTTCGTGTGCAAAGAACCCTTTTACGGCGCTTGAGTGTGTCGAAAGTAAAAACTGGCATGTTGGGCTAATGCGTAGTAGTTGCTTTGAAAACTGTTGCGCAAGCGATTCGTGGAGATTTAGTCCGAGTTCGTCGATGATTACAATTGATTTGAATATGTTGAAGTTTACAAAGTCGAATATGATCGGCAAAACTTCTTGTTCTCCTGCCGAGCATTCTCCTAGTTCGTATGTGTTTATGCCGTCGTTTAGGAAAAACTTGTCTTCAATGTCCTGTGATACGTTGTTGTTCGGTATCGGTCCGATAAATCTACGGTCAGGGAAGGCGTGGCGAAAGTGCTGCTCGACCTGGTTAAACTTGCTTGTCGCGATGTTGTCGATGTTGTTGAGTCTGCGGTAGTAATCCCACTTTAAAAGCGTATTTCTAATAAATCTGATTCCTTTCTCCTGGTTTCTTCTGCCTCCGATGATATCTCGTGTTGTTTCCCTGTCAGAGTATTTTGATGACACTGTTTCAAGGTTTCTGAACTGATCATACCAGAATATGCCTGGGAGATTGTTGAATGTTTTGTATAAATCGGTTCGTTGCTGGACAATTCTTCTCAGGTAATACCTGCCCCTGAATTGAAATAGTTCTCTTGAGCTCTGCGCTGTGCATTTGTGCCCATCGAAGTGAAGTGTAACTTCTTTTGAGTCGCCCGGTTTCTCGAAGTTTCTGTCGAAAGTTTGTTCCCTATACCATTCGTTCGCGACAATTTGTGTAGCTTCAATCTCGTCGTCGTCAAAAGATACAGTGAGTAGGACGTCAGGTGATCCATTTCTGTGGAGACCACTTTCATCAAAGCCAGCCCATAGGAAGTCGTTTGCACTGGAAATGCGTTTGCATGCTAGCGCAAGGGTTATTGCTGCCGCTTGCAGAAGAGAACTCTTTCCTCGGCCATTCTCGCCAACAATGAGCAAACGGTCGTTTAAATCTCTTATATTGTCGTTGAAGAAGTCGATGGTTAGGTTTTCAAGTCGCTTGAATTTATTGATTTGTATGCATTTGATTTTCATAGGGTGACCTCGTCATTCAGTAAAAGAAGAGATGATCCCAGCCATGGTCCCCACGGCCTCGGTGACGCCCGTGAGCACGGCCCGCGAGATGATGCTGTGGCCGATGGAGTATTCGCTCACGCCGGCCACGTCCTTGAAGGCCCAGATGTTGTCGTAGTTGAGTCCGTGGCCCAGGTTCACCTTGAGGCCCAGTTCGCGGCCCAGGCGGATGCCCGCGAGCACGCGCTCCAGTTCGCGCTGGCGGTCCTGGGGCGTGGGGGCGTCTGCGTAGGCCCCGGTGTGGATCTCGATGTAATCGGCCCCGATGGCCCTGGCTGCCTCGATCTGGGCTGGTTCGGCGTCGATGAACAGGCTGGAGCCGATGCCCGCGGCGTGGAGCGGGGCCAGGAAGTCCGCCAGCTCCTTCTCGCGCCCGGCGCAGGCCAGGCCGCCCTCGGTGGTGAGCTCCTGGCGCTTCTCGGGCACCAGGCAGACCATGTGGGGCTTGATGCCCAGGGCCAGGCGGCCCATTTCGGGGGTGGCGGCCATTTCCAGATGGAGGCGGGTCTTGACGAGCTGGCGCAGGAGGGCCACGTCGCGGTCCTGGATGTGGCGGCGGTCCTCGCGCAGGTGTACGATGATCGCCCTGGCCCCGGCGATCTCGGCCAGGTGGGCGGCGGTGACGGGGTCGGGCTCCTGGGCCAGGCGGGCCTGGCGCAGGGTGGCCACGTGGTCGACGTTTACGGCCAGAATGGGCATGGACGTTCTCCTTGCGTTCCGTATCAAACGTGCCGTATATCTTTTGCGCTCACCAGCCACAAGCTCTTGTTGACAAAGCTCCCCGGCGCTCGTATCGGGTGCTGCCCCTTGGGGGCTCAGAAACCAAACACGAAATGGAGATGCGCGGATATGAACCTGTGCATTGTGGGAACCGGCTATGTCGGCCTCGTCAGCGCCGCCTGCTTCGCCGAAATGGGCAACGACGTCTGCTGCGTGGACATCAATCCCGAAGTTGTGGAAAACCTTAGGAAAGGCAAGGTTCACATCTTCGAACCCGGCCTGGACGAAATCGTCAAGCGCAACACCGAGCAGGGACGCCTGAAGTTCACCACGTCCATCAAGGAAGGCATGGAGCATGCCCTCTTCGTGTTCGTGTGCGTGGGCACTCCTTCCAAGCCCGACGGCTCGTGCGACCTCTCCTATGTCTACCAGGTGGGCAAGGAGATCGGCCAGAACATGCAGGACTACAAGATCGTGGTGGACAAATCCACCGTGCCCGTGGGCACCGCCGACAAGATGCGCTCCATCATCGCCGAGGAGCTCAAGACGCGCGGCCTGTCCCTGGAGTTCGATGTGGTCTCCAACCCCGAGTTCCTCAAGGAAGGCGACGCCGTCAACGACTTCCTCAAGCCCGACCGCGTGGTGGTGGGCACCGAGAACGTGCGCACCGCCGAGCTGCTCAAGGCCCTCTATTCGCCCTTCGCCCGCAGCCGCGACAAGCTCATCGTCATGAGCGTGCGCTCCGCCGAGATGACCAAGTACGCCGCCAACTGCATGCTGGCCACCAAGATCTCCTTCATCAACGAGATCTCCAACATCTGCGAGCGCGTGGGCGCCGACGTGCGCGACGTTCGCGTGGGCATCGGCAGCGACCACCGCATCGGCTACCAGTTCATCTACCCCGGCATGGGCTACGGCGGCTCCTGCTTCCCCAAGGACGTGAAGGCCCTCATCGACACCTCGCGCCAGTACGAGTTCGAGCCCCAGCTGCTGGCCTCCGTGGACGAGGTGAACAACCGCCAGAAGCACGTGCTCTCGGGCAAGCTCCTCAAGTACTTCGAGCCGCAGGGCGGCGTGGCCGGCAAGACCCTGGCCATCTGGGGCCTGGCCTTCAAGGCCAACACCGACGACGTGCGCGAGGCCGCCGCGTTCGAGCTCATCCGCGACCTCACCGCCAAGGGCATGAAGGTGCGCTGCTTCGACCCCGTTGCCGGTCCCAACACCCGCAAGGAGTTCGAGGGCGACCCCAACGTGGAAGTGGTGGACGAGCAGTACGCCGCCCTGGACGGCGCGGCCGCCCTGGCCGTGGTCACCGAGTGGAACCAGTTCCGCAACCCGGACTTCGAGCGCATCAAGAAGTCGCTCAAGGCGCCGCTGATCTTCGACGGCCGCAACCTCTACTCGCCTTCCTTCATGGGCGAGCTGGGCTTCGCCTACTTCTGCATCGGCCGCAAGGACCCCAAGTAGTTCAAGCGACCAGAGAACGCCGCACGGGGCCGCCGGGAAACCGGCGGCCCCGTTTTGTTTGAAGCGTCCAGTCGCCGGATGTCCGTCGGCTCCGTTTCCCCCCATGTCACGTGTCTCCGGAGGGCAGGCGGATCGCTTCGGAAGAGGCCGCCGCCGTGCGGCCCGCCGCGCGCCGCAGTTTCGCGTGCAACGCATCAGGACTCCTGCCGCACCCGTGCGCGAGGGGCATCCGGCCGGACCGGCTCTCGTGGAGCCCGCGCCTGTTCCCCTGGCCGACGTTTCCTGCTATCGTGGCGTGAAGGCCCGCCCGGCGTCCGCGCGCGGCCTTGTCCCGGCGGCCCGCTTTCCGCCAAACCAGGCAGGGAGGACTCCATGACCCACGACAACCGCAAGCGCAGCCGCGTGCCCATGGACATCGAGGCCGTCCTGGCCTGGGGCGCCCTCCACAAGCACCCCGTGCGCATCCTGAACATGAGCCTCAAGGGCGTGCTCTGCGAGCCGGAGCCGGATCTCGGCCGGGTGGACCTGTGCACACTCACCATCAGCCTGAGCAGGTCCATCGGCTTCCAGGTGGAGGCCCGCGTGGTGCGAAACGACGCCACCGGCCTGGCCCTGGACTTCGAGAGCATGGACGAGGAGGCCTTCCTCCACCTGCGCAACCTCGTGCGCTACCACTCGGACGATCCCGACGCCATCGACAGGGAGCTTGTCAGGCCCGCCTTCATCGTCGCCGGGAAACACTAGCGGCCGACCGGAAGAGGCCTCGCCGCCTTGGGCGGAGGGAGGGGCCGGGCTTGCGTGGGGCAATCGCGCGGAAGCTCTGTTATTCGTCCTGAGGCGTTGATTTCGCGCAGGCAGCGGGAGGTGGTCTTCCCGGGCGGCGATTCAGGAGGAACACCCCGATCCATGGATGAAACCGTTGGAGAACATTTCGTGTTCTTCAACATCGCGCCATTGGTCTGTTCCGGCCGCGGGGGTCAGTGGGTCAGGCCGTTGCCGCCGTGGCTTTCCTTCACGGTCTGCTGGGGATGGAAGTGCAGCTTGATCTCCTGGCCGGGCAGTTCTTCCATGGTGTAGGTGCCCGAGAGGCCCAGCTCCAGGTCCAGTTCCGAGGCCCGCGAGTAGAGCGTCAGGGCGGCCAGGGCGGCCTTGTCGGGGGGGCAGTCCTGGTTGAAGCACAGAAGCAGCAGGCCGTCGTCCTTGGAGTCGAGCACCAGGAAGAGGTTGTGCTCCACGAAGTGGATGCCGTCGAAGGCGTGGGTGGTTTTGAGACCCAGGGGGGCGAGCAGGGCGTTGATGGTGTCGGTGGATGTCATGGCGGTCCTTGCGGCGTTTGGAGAGCCGTCTTGTAACGGCAGTGCGCCCGTCATGCAAGCGCCGTCCCCTCCGGGCTTGCCAGGGACGGCCCCGCATGTTTTCCTGGCCGGACGACGCCTCAAGGAGAATGCACCATGGACAGCGTTCAGTCCGTCATGACCCCCCTCGAAGCCCTGCCGTCGGTGTCCCCCGAGACCTGCCTGCTCGATGCGGCCGAGGCCCTCAAGAAGAGCGCCTCCGACGCCCCCGTGCCCCTCATCGTGGCCGTGCGCGACGCCTCGGGCCGGATGCTGGGGGCGCTGGGCATGGTGGACCTCCTGCGCGGCCTCAACCCCGAGTACGCCCGCGACGGCTTCTTCGACGCCATGAAGGAACAGGGCATGGGGCAGGGTCTGGTGGGCTTTTTCCTGGAGGAGGTGAACCTCTCCCCACAGACCCTGGAGGCCCTCTCCGAGCGGGCCGCCGCGCTCACGGTGCAGGACCTGCTGCACCCCCCCACACGCGAGGAGACCATCGACGCCGAGTCCACCGCAGACGTGGCGGTGGACCTCATGGTGCTGCGGCGCAGGGACTACCTCCTGGTTGTCCGCAAGGGCGAGGTGCTGGGCGTGGTGGACGCCGCCGGGGTGTTCGACGCCCTCATGCGCCGCGCCGCGCGCTGCGCCCGCTAGGGACGCGTCGCCCGGCGCGGGCAGGAAGGGACGCCGCGCCCGGGCTACCAGCCCAGCACGTAGTAGCGCAGATAGAGATAGGCCATGGAAATGGCCACGGTCAGAAACATCACCGGCATGCCGTACTTCATGAAGCGCACGAAGG
>NZ_JBZVFJ010000104.1:0-13531 GCF_058402725.1 Fundidesulfovibrio sp.
TTCCTTTCGCTGGCGCGCGCGGGCCGGAACCACCCGGCCCGCGCGCGGCGCGGACTGCGCGCCGGCCGAGAAGCCTGGCGCGGGACAGGGCCAGGCCCGCGTCAGGAGCAGCCGCCGCAGGTGAAGTCGGTGGAGAAGCGCGCCAGTTTGCCTTCGAGCAGTTCCTGCACGGCGTGGCCCACGCTGGGGGCCTTGCCGCCGTGGTAGACGGCGATGCCCTTCTGCTGGAAGCCCATGAGCGGGCGCATGCCCATGCCCCCGGCGATGAGGGCGCGCACGCCGTTGCCGGCCAGGTGTTCCACCGGGGCCATGCAGCCGCCGTGCTGGTGGGGGACGTTGGGCAGCGTGCCCACCGAGAGGACGCGCTCGCCCTGGATTTCCACCAGGGTGTAGAGTTCGCAGTGGCCGAAGTGCTCGCCCACGCGAGCCTCCAGGCCGCCCGGGTTATCCGAGGGGATGGCGACGATCAGCGATTCCATGTCAGTCTCCTTGAGGGTTCAGGGCCGCCAGGGAGCGGGTCTGCCCAGCTCCGAGAGGGCGGCCAGTCGATTCCATGCCTTTTTCAGCAGTGCGGCCATGGGGGCGCCGGGCAGCTCCGTGACGGCCCGGCCCCGGAGCATGGCCTCGAACACGATGTCGTCGTGGGGCAGGCGGGCCACCACCTCCACGTCGCGCGCAGCGCACAGCTTCTCGATGGCCCGGGCCTCGGCGGCGTTGAGGTCGCACTTGTTGAGCACGCAGCAGGCCCGGGTGCGCAGCCTGGCGCACAGCTCCAGGAGGCGCTCCAGGTCGTGGCGGCCCGAGGGCGTTGGCTCGGTGACGGCCACCGCCAGGTTGGCCCCGGCCAGGGAGCTGATCACCGGGCAGCCGATGCCGGGCGAGCCGTCGCAGAGCACCAGATCCAGGCCGTCGGCCAGGGCGATGGCCCGGGCCTCCTTCTTGAGCAGCGAGACGAGCTGCCCGGAGTTCTCCGCCCCGGGCGTGAGCCTGGCGTGCACCAGCGTGCCGAAGCGTGTCTGGCCGGTGAACCACTCGCCGCAACGGCGCTCGGGGAAGTCCACGGCCGCTTCGGGGCAGAGGGACACGCAGACCTTGCACCCCTCGCAGCGCGAGGGGTCGATGCGAAAGACACCGAATTCCGGGAGCACGGCCCCGAAGCGGCACAGGGTCGCGCAGGTTCCGCAGCCCGTGCAGCGCGCCGGGTCGATGACGGCCTCGTGGCCGGAATAGAACTCTTCGCGGCGCTCCGGGGTGGGGGTGAGCACGAGATGGAGGTCGGCCGCGTCCACGTCCAGGTCGCAGACCACGGCGCGTCCGGCCAGTTCCGCGAAGGCGGCGGTGAGCGAGGTCTTGCCCGTGCCGCCCTTGCCGCTCACGACGACGATCTCACGCATGGGCGGCCTCCTTGCCCAGGCGCAGCACGGCGTCGCGCAGGTCCGCGAAGCGCGCGGCCATGCGCGGGTTCATGGCCGCCAGCACCCCGCCCGAGGCGTATTCTCGGGCGATTTCGCGGTCGTAGGGGATTTCCAGAAGCACGGGCACGCCCTTCTCGGCGCAGAGCCGGGTGACGGTGACGTCGGCGTGCCCCGCGCGGTTGATCACCACGCCCATGGGTATATCCAGAGGTGCGAAGGCCTCCAGGGCGAGGGTGAAATCGTGGATACCGAAGGGCGTGGGCTCCGCCACCAGCAGGATCACATGGGCGTCGCGCACGGCGTTTACGGCCGGGCAGCTCACGCCCGGGGGACAGTCCAGGAGGGCGTCGGCGCCCGTGCGAGCGAGGATGCTCGCGAGGCGCGCCTTGACCGCGCGCTGCAGCGGCGGGCTCATGGCCTCGCCCACGCGCAGCCTGCCCGAGAGGTAGTGTCCGTTGCGTGTCTCCCCGCCCTCCACCGAGCCCAACTCCCGACTTCCGGGGCCGAGAGCCCCCTCGGGGCAAACGGCCAGACAGCCGCCGCAGCCGTGGCACATCTCGGGGAACACCGCCAGGCGCTTGCCCAGCACGGCCACGGCCTTGAACTGACAGAGGTCCGTGCACTTGCGGCACAGGGTGCAGCGCATGGGGTCCGCCACGGGCGTCTCCAGGGTGGCCGCCTCGCGCCAGCGCACCACGGGGCGCAGGAAGAGGTGGAGGTTAGGCTCCTCCACGTCCAGGTCCACGGCCACAGCGGGGCGCTCCCACACCGAGGCCAGGGAGGCGCACACGGTGGTCTTGCCCGTGCCCCCCTTGCCGCTGGCCACCGCCACGATCACGGCGGGCCTACTTGTTGGGGCCGTCGGCGAAGGGGACCTCGCCGGCCTTGTAGCGGTTGACGGCCTGGCCCACGGTGAGCCCCTCCAGGTTCTGGCCCACCTTGACCCCGGCGGCCTCCAGGGCCTGGAAGGCCTTGGGGCCAACGATGCCCGTGAGCAGCACGCCCGCGCCCGCGTCGGCGATGCGTTCGGCGGTCTGGATGCCAGCGCCGTGGGCCATGGCCTGGGAGGCCCCGTTGTCCAGCCAGCTGGTGGCCATGGTTTCCAGGTTCACCACCACAAAGCCTGCGGCGCGCCCGAAGCGGGCGTCCACGGCGTCGTCCAGGGAAGGTCCTTCGGCGCTCACGGCGACGATGTTCATGTCGGGTGTCCTCCTTGCGGTCGGCGGGGTCTCGTGCCCGGGGCCGTCCACGGCGTAGTCTCCGCCTTCGATGCGCAGGGCCAGGGCGTTCACCAGGGCGTCGGCAACGGCGCGCCGGGCCTGGCCCAGGATGCGCCCGAAGGTATGGCGCGAGACGCCCATGAGCCGGGCGGCCTCGGCGGTGGTCAGGCTCTCCAGGTCGGCCAGCCGGAGGGCCTCCAGGCCCTCCACGGTGAGGTAGGCCTCGCCCAGCTCGCTCAGGGGGATGCCCCGGGGCTTGAAGTAGCTGGCCTTGGGCGTTTCGGTCACTTTGCGGCAGAGGCGCGGCCTGGGCATCGAGGTTCCTTTGTTTTGCTCAAATGAGCATTATGACTGCGGGGGTGGGTTGTCAATGTCCTGCGCGAAAAATTCAGGGAGGCGCGGGCCTCCCTCTGCTTGATGACAAACCCCGAGGACGGGGTTTGTGAGAGTCGCTTACGGGCGGCAAAGCCGCCCTGCTCCAGGCTGCGCTGCGCGCAGGGCTGCTGACAAAGTCGCAAAGCCGACTTTGTCAGCAGTCTCAGGGAGGCACGGGCCTCCCTCTCGCGGGCCGCCGCGCGCGACGCGGCGGCGAGTTCACGGGGCGGGCTACACGGCGCGGCCGCACGAGCCGTCGCGGCGGCGCAGGCGGCCGCGCAGGCCTCCGGGGTCCTGCGCGGGGTCCTGGCGCGCGGCGTCCCCGGTCTGGGCCGCCGCGTCCGGAGCGGCCTGGGCCGTCGCGTCCGTGTCGACGAGGCCCTGGCCGCACGCGCCGAGCCCCTGGCCCATGCCGCCCTGTCCCTGCCTCATTCCACGGCCCCGGCCCTGGGCGCGGCCCATGCCGCCGCCCTGGCCCTGCCGTCCGTTTCGACCGAATCCTTGACCGTTCATGGTTCCTCCGTGGTTTGCGGAGCCGAGCGCCCGCGCCCGCAGCGGCGGCCGCGCCCCCGGCAGGGGGCGTCGGCCCGGGGTTCCGGGTCTTCCAGGACCTCCTGCTCGATGCGGATGGCCCAGCCGTTGGCCAGGGCCCTGGCCACCACGGCCCGGGCCTCGCCCAGGATGCGGCACAGCGTGGGGCGCGAGACCTCCATGCGCACGGCCGCCTCTTCCTGGCTCAGGCCTTCGGCGTCCACTAGGCGCAGGGCCTCGAAGCCCTCCAGGCGCAGGACCACCCCCCGCAACTGCTCCAGGGGGACGCCTTGGGGCTTGTAGAACATGGCCGGCGGGGCCTGGGCGATGCAGCGTCGTTTTCTCGGGCGGGGCACGTTGGCTCCTTGTTATGAAACTATGTTCATAACTAGTGCGGCACTCCGGGGGTGTCAAGGGGACGCGCGAAAACCGGCGGACGCCGGGAGGCCCGCCCGGCGCGGCGAAGGCCTCCGCACGGCTAGAGGCTCGCGCAACAGTCGCCTTGCCAGCGAGGATTCTTCAACGGGCTGCTAGAGGCTGTGCTTCTTCATCTTGCGCCAGAGGGTGGTGCGGCTCACGCCCAGGGCGCGGCAGGTTTCCAGCACGGAGTAGCCGTTCTCCATGAGGGCCTCCTGGAGCATGACGCGCTCGCGCTCGCGGATGGTCTGGGCGCGGCCCTCGACCTCCGGGCGGGGCGCGGGGTCGGGCGAGACGAGGATGTAGGCGGGCAGGTGCCCGGGCTCGATGGTCCGGCCCTGGCAGAGGATCACCGCGTGCTCCACGGCGTGCTTGAGTTCGCGCACGTTGCCCGGGAAGCGGCACGCGGCCAGGGCGCGCCGCGTGGCCCGGGAGATGGGCGGCGTGGCGATGCCGTAGCGCGCGGCCGAGATGCGCACGAAGTGGTCGGTGAGCAGTTCGCAGTCTCCCGGGCGTTCGCGCAGGGGAGGCAGCTCGATCTCCAGCACGCGCAGGCGGTAGTAGAGGTCGGAGCGGAAGTGGCCCGAGGCCACCCGGGAGCGCAGGTCGCGGTTGGTGGCCGAGATCACGCGCACGTCCACCTGCACGGGCTTCACCGAGCCCAGGGGGTGGAAGCGTCCGTCCTCCAGGGCCTGGAGGAGTTTGGCCTGGAGCCCGGGGGGCAGGTCGCCGATCTCGTCGAGAAAGATCGTGCCGCCCGAGGCGGCCTCGAAGAGGCCGGGCTTGTCCTTGCCCGCCCCGGTGAACGCGCCCTTGCGGTAGCCGAAGAGCTCCGACTCCAGCAGGTTTTCGGGCAGGGCCGCGCAGTTCACGTCCACGAAGGGTCCGGTGCGCCGGGTGCTGTTGGCGTGGATGGCCCGGGCGAAGAGGCCCTTGCCCGTGCCGGTCTCGCCCGTGAGCAGCACCGAGGCGTCGGTGCGCGAAACGGCCCCCAGGGTGGCGTAGAGGCGCTGCATGGGCCTGGAGCGGCCGATGATCTCGGCCGAGGAGCCCTGGGGCGGGGCCGCCGTGGGCACCAGCTTGTCCGAAAAGCACTCCACCCCGCCGATCACCTTGCCCTTGGCGTCGCGCAGCACCGAGGCGGTGATCTCCAGGGGGATCCTGCGCCCGTCGCGGCTCAGGAAGTGGACTCGCCGCTTGGCCTCGCTCTTGCCCTGGCGGATGGCCTTCTGGAGGTAGCAGCGGTGGTTGCAGAACTCCGTGCAGAACACCTCCCAGCACTTTGCGCCCACGGCCTCACGGGCCGAAAAGCCCGTGATGCGCTCGGCCTCGCGGCTGAAGAAGGTGATGCTCCACTCCTGGTCCACGGCGAACACGCCCAGGCCCATGGAATCGAGGATGGACCCCTCGTCGAGCCATTCCTTGAGGCTCACGCTGCCCTCCTCCGAGGCGGCAGGGAGCCCCGGGGCCGGGGGGCGGGGTCCGAGGGGTGCGTCTTGAGGGGGCATGACGCCCGGAGCGCCTGCACCGATCGCGCCAACCGCGCGCGGGCCGGGCGGGCGGACGACCGATCCACGCCGGGAGCCCCTGCGCACCCGCCGGTGGGGAGGGAGGGCGCGGAGCGCCGCCTGCCCCGGTTCCAGGTGTGGAACATTTCATGTTTCATATCCGCAACAGGCTACACCCATCACCCGGCTGACGCAACACCCGCCTGACTTTCAACCACCCGGATTTCCGGCTTTTCCACGCTCGCCTCCGCGAAGGTACGCCACTTGCTCAAGAGGGGCCGTCGTGAAGCGTCCCCGTCCGCGCCCGCCGGGTTCGACCCCACTCCATCCGGCGGGCGCGCGGGACCCGAGGCCAACACCGCAACAGCGAGGCAAGGCTATGGACAGCGGCATCACGTGCGAGGGGGTCCGCGTGGGCGGAGTCCCCGATGGCGAGGCGCTCAGGGAACTGGCCCGATTGGGCGTCAGGACCCTGGTGGACGTCCGGGAACCCGGCGAGGGAACCGCCGAGGCGTTGGAGGCCACGGCTGCGGAATTGGGGCTTGCCTTCGTGCGCAAGCCCATCTCCAGGCGGCGCGTCGATGTCCGGCAGATCGACGCTTTCCGGGACTGCATCTTCGATCCGTCCAAGGCCCCTGTCTATGCATTCTCGACAGGCGGGAAGCGCCCGGCGGGCGCACTGTGCTTCCTGGCCTGCGCCAGGATGGGCGACTCGGTGCTGGAGGTCTTCCACAAGGCCAAACAGTACGGACTGGCCCTCGACAAGGAGCTGGGACTCAAGAACTTCATCCTGGAGTTCTATTCGAGCCACAGGGGCGACATGCTCAACAACCACTTCCAACATCATTCCGTGTGATCGCGGAACAAGCACCATCCGGAGAAGCGATGCTCAAAGCGAGAGACTTCGACTGGGAGACCGGCACACGCACCGTGGCCGACCTCGCCGCCTGGCGGGAACGCTATGAATGGGTCGAGGAGCCGTGCATTCACCCCGACGGCTCCACCGTGGCCGCCGTGGCCAAGCTGGCGGAGGACGACGCCTTCACCGTAGTGGCCGGCGGCGAGGCGTGGCCCACCCCCTTCGAGAAGATCTGGAACCTGCGCCACGCCCCGGACGGGCGGCTCACGGCGCTCGTCCAGGTCGACGGGCTCTGGACACTGGCCGTGGACGGCGAGGCCTGGGAGGAGAGCTTCGACTTCGCCTGGAACCCGCTCTTCAGCCAGGACGACTCCCGGATCGCCCTCTGCGTGCAGGTCGAAGGCGAATACGGCCTGGCCGTGGACGGCACGCCCTGGGAGACCCTCTACCCCAACGCCAACAACCCCGTCATGAGCCCCGCCGGCGGCCGCACGGCAGCCGCCGTGCAGACCACCCCCCTGGGGCAGGCGGAGATCGACAAGTTCCAGTCCGGCATCTTTTCCGCCGCCGTGGACGGCGTGGCCTGGGACAAGACCTTCATGAACGTCTGGGGCGTGGCCTTCAGCCCGGACGGCTCCCGGGTGGCCGCCGAGGTCCGGCACAATCTCTACGAGTATTCCGTCGCCGTGGACGGCGTGGCCTGGCGCGAGACCTTCGCCGGGGTGTGGGAGCCCGTGTTCAGCCCCGACGGTCGCCGCGTGGCCGCCCCGGTGCGCCAGGCGGGCAAGTGGACCCTGGCCGTGGACGGGCGGCGCGCCTGGTCCGGCGACTACTACCAGCTCTGGCATCAGGTGTTCAGCCCCGACGGCGCGCGCCTCGCGGCCATCGTCAGCCCCGCCTACGGCAAGTGGACCGTGGCCGTGGACGACAAGCACTGGAACACGGCCCACGAGGTGGTGCGCGACCTAGCCGTGAGCCCCGACGGCAAGCGCTTCGCCGCCGTGGCCGGCAGGCCCGGCGCATGGACCATGCTGGTGGACGGCCAGCCCTGGAACGCCTCCTTCGAGCGGCTCTGGGCCCCCGTGTTCAGCCCGGACGGGCGGCGCGTGGCCGCCATGGCCGAAGCCCAGGGACGGCGCGTGGTGGCGCTCAACGGCTCCATCCTGGACATGGGCGCCATGGACTGCCTGGACCCCGTGTTCTCGCCCGACGGCACGCGGCTCCTGGTCAAGTGCTTCGACGGGCGCAAAGTCATCCGCCACGTCCTCACCCTGGACGCTGCCAGGCCGGCCTGAAGGAGATCCCCGTGAACGCTCTGTACAACTTCGTCAGCGGCCCTCTGGTCTGGGCGTCCCTGGTCCTCTTCGTGGGCGGCAGCGCCTGGAAGCTCTACACCCTGGTGCAGCTCTCGAAGCAGAAGGACATCTACGTCTTCGAATACTTCAGCTGGCCCCACGCCCTGCGCTCCATCCTGCACTGGGCCGTGCCCTTCATGAGCGAGAGCTCCCGCAAGAATCCGGGGCTCACCGTGGCGGCCTTCGTGTTCCACCTCTTCCTGCTGGTGCTGCCGCTCTTCGTCATCGGGCACGTGGCCATGCTGGACAAGGCCCTGGGCCTCTCCTGGCCCACCCTGCCCGAGGGACTGGCCGACGCCATGAGTTTCGTGGTGGTGGGCGCGTGCGTCTACTTCCTGGTGCGCCGCCTCACCGTGCCCGAAGTGAAGTTCGTCACCTCGGCCTCGGACTACGTGATCCTGGCCCTGGCAGCCGCGCCCTTCGTCACGGGCATCCTGGCCTATCACCAGATCGGCGGGGCGCAGTTCATGACCATCCTGCACATGCTCTCAGGCGAGGCCATGCTCGTGGCCATCCCTTTCTCACGCCTGAGCCACATGCTCTACGCCCCGTTGACCAGGGCCTACATCGGTTCCGAGTTCGGCGCAGTGCGCCACGCCCGCGACTGGTAACCGCAAGCGTCACAAGGAGAAGCGAATGAGTTCCCAGCCGTACGAACTGGTGAAGGACAAGGGCCTGGACGAGGGGGTGGCCAGGCTCACCCCGGAGAAGATCGCCAAGGTGGTCGGGGCGGTTCTGGAGTCCGAGGGCGGAGCGAGGCTCAAGGCCTACGTGGACACCTGCGCCCACTGCGGCCTCTGCGCCGAGGCCTGCCACTTCTTCCATTCCCACGACCGCGACCCGCGCTACGCCCCCGTGGCCAAGGTGAAGCAGACCCTCTGGGGCATCCTGGACAAGGGCGGGGCCGTAAGCCCGGACTACATCGCCCGGGCCTCCCGCGTGGCCTATACCGAATGCAACCTGTGCAAGCGCTGCGCCATGTACTGCCCCTTCGGCATCGACATCGCCTACGTGGTGGGCCTCATGCGGCGCATCTGCCACAAGCTGGGCGTAACGCCCCAGTACATCCAGGACACCGCCCACAGCCACTCCGCCACCATGAACCAGATGTGGGTCAAGGACGACGAGTGGATCGACTCCCTCATGTGGCAGGAGGCCGAGGCCCGCGACGAGATCCCGAACCTGCGCATCCCCCTGGACAAGCACGGGGCCGAGATCATGTATTCGGTCATCGGGCCGGAGCCCAAGTTCCGCACGCAGCTCATCTACCAGGCCGCCGTGATCATGCACGCAGCGGGCGTGGACTGGACCATGCCCGCCACCCCGGGCTGGGACAACTCCGACATGGCCATGTACTCGGGCGACTACGAGATCATGGGCCGCCTCAAGCGCTCCCACTTCGAGTGCGCCCAGCGCCTGGGCGTGAAGCGCATCGTCATGGGCGAGTGCGGGCACGCCTTCCGCTCCGTACATGACGTGGGCAACCGCTGGCTGGGCTGGCGCGACGAGCCCGTGCCCGTGATCCACGCCGTGCAGTTCTACCACGAGCTGATCACCAGCGGGAAGATCAAGATCGCCAAGCAGTTCGAGGAGCCCGTCACCTTCCACGACCCCTGCAACATCGTGCGCGGCATGGGCCTGCACGAGATGGGCCGCGAGGTGGCCCGCGCCCTGTGCGCCAACGTGGTGGAGATGACCCCCAACCGCGAACACAACTACTGCTGCTCGGCCGGGGGCGGCGTGATCAACTGCGGCCCGCCCTTCCGCAACACCCGCGTGCACGGCAACAAGGTCAAGGCCGAGCAGCTGGCGGCCACGGGCGTCAAGACCGTCATCGCCCCCTGCCACAACTGCCACGGCGGGCTCGAAGACATCATCCACCACTACAAGCTGGACATGAAGCTCAAGTTCCTGGGCGACCTGATCTACGAGTGCATGGAAAAACCCGAGAACTAGCCGCCGGAGGCCCCCATGAAAAAGAAGATCCTCACGCTTTGCCTGGCCCTCCTGGCGGTGGCCGCACTCTGCGGCACGCTCTATTCCCAGGACGCCGTCACGCAACTGGCCGACCCCGCGTTCGCCAGGCCCACCCGCCCGCCCGTGCCCTTCAAGCACGACGAGCACAACCGGAAGGCCAAGATCGACGACTGCAAGGCCTGCCACCACGGGGCCAAGGACGGAAAGATCGACCCAAAGGGCGACTCCTCGGGAACCCCGTGCTCCGAATGCCACACCCTGGCTGGCGGAAAGAAGGGCATGCCGCTCATGCGGGCCTTCCACCGCCAGTGCGGCGAATGCCACGAGGCCAAGGCCGCCGGGCCGGTGGCCTGCGGCGAATGCCACCCGAGGAACCCCGGAAAATAGGGCGTCGCGCCCGCAACCGCCTCCGCGCGCCCGGGCCTTGCCACGGGCGCGCGGACGGCGCGCGAAGTGAACCGGAGAACGCGATCCCGCATCCGCACGCCGGAGCTGCCCCGAAGGCGCGCGGGCGGGAACACGCGACGATGGACGGCTTCCAGAGAGGGGAAGCCGTGGAACGGGCCTGGCCGTGCGTCCCGGGCGCTCAAGGGATTGGCGTCTCCGGCGACCGGGCGCGCGGCCAGGATTCCGTGTGACTCAAACAACCCAAAAGCGCAAGGCCCCGCCCGGACCACCCGGGGCCTGCGGGGAGCATCCCCCATGTCCCAGCACGTCGTCGTCATCGGAGCGGTGGCCTTGGGCCCCAAGGCCGCGGCCCGTTTCAAGCGCATGGAGCCCGGTTCGCGCGTCACCATGATCGACCGCGAGGAGCTCATCTCCTACGGCGGGTGCGGCATCCCCTACTTCGTGTCGGGCGACGTCTCCGACGCCAGCGCCCTGCGCTCCACGAGCTTCCACATGGTGCGCGACGAGGCCTTCTTCCGCGACACCAAGGGCGTGGACGTGCTCACCGGCGTGGAGGCCCTGGAGATCGACCGCGCGGCCCGCGTGGTGCGCGCCAGGCGTCTCGTCAGCGGCGAAGCGCTCGACCTGCCCTACGACAAGCTGGTGATCGCCACCGGCGCCAGCCCCAGACGCCTGGGCGCGCCCGGCGAGGATCTGGGCGGCGTGCGCCACGTCTCCACCCTGCACGACGCCGAGCGCATCCGCGACGCCGTGGCCAAGGGCCGCGTGAAAAAGGCCGTGGTGGTGGGCGCGGGGTTCATCGGGCTGGAGATGGCCGAGGCCCTCTCGGACATGTGGGGCGTGGAGACCTCGGTGGTGGAGATCGCGCCGCAGATCCTGCCGCGCGTGGTGAGCCCGGTGCTTGCGCGCATGGCGCTCAGGCACCTGCGCTCCAAGGGCGTTCGCTTCCACCTGGGCGAGAGCGTGCGCGAGTTCACGGGCGACGAGGCCGGGCGCGTGTGCGGCGTGCGCACCGACGCCTCCCGCCTGGAGGCCGACCTGGTGATCGTGGCCGCCGGGGTGGTCCCCCAGACGGACCTGGCCCGCCGGGCCGGTCTGGACGTGTCGGCCCGGGGCGGCATCGTGGTGAACGCTAGGCTCCAGACCTCGGACGCGCGCATCTTTGCCGGAGGCGACTGCGTGGAGTTGCGCCATCTCATCACCGGAGACGCCTTCTACCTGCCCATGGGGTCCATGGCCAACCGCCAGGGCCGGGTGATCGGCACCAACCTGGCGGGCGGGTCCGCCCAGTTCGAGGGCGCGGTGGGCTCCTTCGTGGTCAAGCTCTTCGAGAAGTCCGTCGCCGGGGCCGGGCTGACCCTGGCCACGGCCCGGGAGCGCGGCTTCGACGCCCTGGGCGTGCTCCTCGTGCAGCCCGACAGGGCGCACTTCTATCCCACCCGGGAGTCCATGACCCTGGAGCTGGTGTTCGAGCGCGGCACGCGGCGCATCCTGGGCATCTTCGGCTTCGGCGGGGCCGGGGACGCCCTGGTGGGACGCGTGAACGCCGTGGCGGCCATGCTGCGCTTCCGCCCGGTCCTGGACGACCTCTCCAACCTGGAGATGGCCTATTCCCCGCCGTTCTCGTCGGCCATGGACATCCTGAACAGCCTGGGCAACCTGGCCGACAACGTGCTGGCCCGGCGCAACGCCGTGATCGGGCCGGACGGCTTCGAGGCCCTCTGGACCAGGGAAGGCGGCAACGGATCGAGCCCCTACTTCCTGGACTGCCGGGAGGAGCCCGACGCCCGGCAGCTGCTGCAATGCCTGGGGGAGCGCTGGCACAACATCCCGCAGGGGAGCATCAGGGAGCGCTGCCAGGAGATCCCCCGGGACAGGCAGGTGGTGGTGGTCTGCAACACGGGGGCGCGCAGCTACGAGGCTCTGGTCACGCTCCAGGACGCCGGCTTCCGCGACGTGGTCAGCATCCAGGGCGGGATGGCCGCGCTCACGAATCACGGATCGGCTCCGTGACTCACGACAGCTCCATTTGTTCCAGAGAGCACTGGTTTCGCCTGTACAGGAAGCAAAGGAGCAGGAACTGAATGGACGGGTTTCGCCTGGTCGATCCCGTAAAGCCTTGGCAGAACGGGATGCTCGAAAGCTTAAACGGGAAGTTCCGTGACGAGTGCCTGTCCATGGAGTGGTTTCGCTCCAGAGTGGAAGCAAAAGTCGTCATTGAGGACTGGCGCAGGCTCTACAACGAGGTACGGCCCCACTCAAGCTTGGGCAAGATGACCCCGAAGGTCTACGCAGGGTTGATCGGCTACAACCTGAACCTGGGGGCCACCCTCAAGAATTGAGTGGTCCGAAGATAGCCGACAGGTCAGCCAAAGGTAAACTGCTCCCTGGCTTTCCGCTTTGCTCTCGTCGGCCTCGGGATTAGTTCAGCTGTTGGTCAGGTCCACGCCATAGTCACGTAATCGTGCCCTATGCAAAATGTCTTCTCGTCCACGCCCAGAATTGGTCCTCAAGGTGGCTGGGCTGATAGAGTCAATGAGGAAGCGGTGGCTGGGCCTGCGCAAGGGCTGAAGTGATAGATGAGGCAGGGCCTACGCGAGAGAGGTGGCTGCCGTTTGTTATGTCAAAACAAAGCATAAAAGGTGGTGCCAAGTCGGGGTGGTGGCTCAGCTTGCGGCGATTCACCGTGGGCCGGGTCTCTCGAAAACCGGTATCAATTTTTGGAGAACAGACTTCCCAGAAGCACGAGCCCGGACCGTCACGAGACGACCCGGGCTGTTGCGTCGAGTGGCGTCGAGTCCACCCTAACACCGGTTTATACTCCGGGACGCAAAGCAATCGTAACAAGGAGGAAAAAACAAAGCGGCAATTGGGCTCGGGAGGGCGACCGCACGTATCCTCCATCGCTATCTCCCCCTCCGAAGAGGGAGAGCCCCCGGTGGGCCTTTCCGGTGGTCGAGCCCGCGATGTCGCTGCTTGTGCATTCTGGAGGGCGGCCTCTTCCTCATATTCCTCGCAACGTGGACGAATCCAAGGCGGGCAAACCGGAGGGCCTTTCCGGAAGTCAGACTGAACTTGCGGGCCAGCGGCGATCGGACCTGGAGGGACGACCGGTTCCCCTCATTGCGCCCACGTCTTTGGCCGAAGACGGGTCCCCGGTGGGCCTTTCCGGTGGTCAGGTCGATGCCGCTTCTGAGAAGGACGTAATCACTTCCAAGGCCGAAGGCAACGGGCAGGGCCAGGGGGCGGCGCGGCCAGTGGGGGGCAGGGCGAGGTGAGAGCAGGGGGCCACCCCCACCCGGGCACCCGGATCGCGGCGTGGGTCCCATCGCCGGGGAGGAGGGGGGTCCGAAAATCCGGGTGCAATTTGAGACCCCTGCACGGCAAAACGCCTCAATAAACCTTCCAACTGTTCGTAATTCATGGTAAACAGCCTTCATCTTTCAGGATGGAGGCAGCCATGTCC
>NZ_JBZVFJ010000105.1:0-13506 GCF_058402725.1 Fundidesulfovibrio sp.
TCGGACATGGCTGCCTCCATCCTGAAAGATGAAGGCTGTTTACCATGAATTACGGACAGTTGAAAGGTTTATTGAGGCGTTTTGCCGTGCAGGGGTCTCAATTATTCTGGATGTACAATTACTGTACAGTGACGGTTCTCGCCTGACGCTGTCCTGTCTCCTCTCCCCTCACCCCCTCGCAGCAAACCGCAGCTCCACCGCAAGCCCCGGCCCGGCGTCGGAGAGCTCCATGCGCGCCCCGTGCAGCCGCGCCACCGCCGCCACCAGCGAGAGCCCCAGGCCCGAGCCCGGCGTGCCCCGGCTGGCGTCCAGCCGGTAGAAGCGCCTGAGCACGTTGGCCCGCTCCGCCTCCGGCACGCCCGGGCCCGTGTCCGCCACGCGCAGCGCGATGGCCCCGTCCCCCGAACGTTTGGCCTCCACCAGCACCGCACCGCCCTCGGGCGTGTACTTCACGGCGTTGTCCAGCAGGTTGGCCACGGCCTGGGAGAGCAGGTGCCGGTTGCCCGTGAGCGCCAGCCCCTCGGCCACCTCCACGCGCATCTCCAGGCCCTTGTCCTCGGCCAGGGGCTCGTAGAGTTCGGCCGCGTCGCGCATCAGGGCCGAGAGGTCGATGTCCTGGGTCTCGGCCTTGGCCGCCGCCGACTCGGCACGCGCGATGGTCAGGAGCGCGTTGAACGTGGCGATGATGGACTCGGCCTGGGCGATGGCCTCCTCCATGGCGTGGCGCTGGGTCTGCGGATCGGGTTTTTCCAGCAGGGCCAGCTCCAGGCGCGAGCGCAGCCGGGTGAGCGGGCTGCGCAGGTCGTGGGCGATGTTGTCCGAGACCTGGCGCACGGTGTCCAGCAGTTCCCCGATGCGGTCGAGCATGTCGTTGAGGTTGGCGGCCAGGCGGTCGAATTCGTCGCCCGCGCCCGAGACCGGGATGCGCCGCGAGAGCGCGCCGCCCATGATCTCCTGGCTGGCGCTGTTGATGGCCTCCAGGCGCTCCAGGAGCTTGCGCGTCATCACGTTGCCCCACACCAGGCCCATGACCACCGTGACCAGAAGGCCCACGGCCATGGCCGAGGCCATGATGGCCCGGGCGCGCAGCACGTCGGAGAGTTCGCGCCCCACCAGCAGGTGCACCTTGCCCATGAGGGTGATCACGCGCACGCGGGCGTCGGTGGAGCGCCCGTCCAGCTCCGAGGTGACGCGGATGGTATGCCATTCGGGGAAGCCCCGGGGCGTCACTCCCTTGGGCCACTGGCGCATGTTGCCCGCCAGGTAGTGCAGGTCGCGGTCGGCCAGGAGGTAGATGTTGGAGCGCGAGCCCTCGCTGCGCTGGCGCGTGGAGATCTGCATGGAGAGGGCGGCCAGGCCGCGCTCGTCGTACTGTTCGGCCAGGTTCCAGATTTCCGACTCGATGCTTTCGTCGGTCTGGCCCACCATGAAGGTCACGGCGGCCCACCAGATGAAGGCGAAGACCACGGTGGCCGAGCCCGCGAAGAGAGCCACGTACCACAGCGCCAGCCGGAAGCTGAAGGTCTTAAGGAGTTTCGGCCGTATCACGCAGCATGTACCCCGCGCCGCGCACGGTGTGCAGCAGGGGCTTCTCGAAGTCCTTGTCGATCTTGCCGCGCAGGCGCGAGACGTGGACGTCGATGACGTTGGTCTGGGGGTCGAAGGCGTAGTCCCAGACGCGCTCCAGGAGCATGGTCCGCGTGACCACCTGCCCGGCGTGGCGCATGAAGTATTCGAGCAGCGCGAACTCCTTGGGCTTGAGGTCGATGAGCCTGCCCTCGCGCTTCACGGTGCGCGCGGTCAGGTCCAGCTCCAGGCCGTCCACGCGCAGCACCGTGAGGGGCTTTTCCGCGCGGCCCCGGCGGGCCAGGGCCTCCACGCGCGCCATAAGCTCCGCGAAGGCGAAGGGCTTGGTGAGGTAGTCGTCGCCGCCCGCGCGCAGGCCCTCCACGCGGGCGTCCACGTCGGAGAGGGCCGAGAGCACCAGCACGGGGGTGGTGTCCCCGGCGGCGCGCACGGCCTTGAGGATGGAGAGCCCGTCCATGCCCGGGAGCATGCGGTCCAGGATGATGATGTCGAAGCCGCCCGCCGTGGCCTTGTAGAGCCCCTCGCGCCCGTCCGCGGCGTGCTCTGCCGCGAGCCCCTGCTCCTTGAGGCCCTTGAGCAGGTACGAGGCGGCCTGGGGGTCGTCCTCCACCAGGAGCACGCGCACGGCCTAGAGCCTCACCTCGCCCGAGAGCGCCGTTCCTTCGGCCACCACGGCCTGCGCCTCGGACTCGTTCACCAAATGCGTGTTGCCCGAAATTTTCACTCCGGCCTGGAAGAGCACGTCGCCCTTCACGTCCAGGCGCTCGCACGCCGTGAGCGAGGGCGCGCCGTGCGGGAAGCGTGCGGTGAAGTCGTCGATCTTCTTGTAGTGGCGGGCGTCCAGGTGCACCACGGGCATGTGCCCGGTCACGGCCGGGGAGGGGACCACGGTCTTGTCCGGGCTCACCTGGTAGCAGTCGCTCATCACCACCAGCAGGTCCGAGGTGGTCTTCACCGGGGCGAAGCGGGTGCGCGGCACCTTCACCGCCAGGGCGGACTCGAAGGCCGACACGGCAGAGCCCATGGCAGTCTCGATCTGGATGACGGCGGGCGACTTGTGGTCGCGCGGGTCCAGGGTCTTGGGGTTCAGGATCAGGTCCAGGGGCATCATGCCGTTGGCCACGAAGACCTTCTCCATGGCGCGCAGGTCGATCCAGATGGAGTTGGTGTTGAAGAAGCGGTGCTTCTCGATGTCCTGGAAGGCGTCCACGTCGCGCTCCAGGCACTGGGCGATCTCGCGCAGGACCAGGCGGCCGCTGTTGCGCAGGCGCGCCAGGTGGCCGCCCTTGCGGTCCGAGGTGGTGCGTCCGGCCACCTCCATCAGGAAGGGAGCGCCCTCGCGGGCCATGTAGCCCAGCAGCCGTTCGTCCATCACCGCGCCAAGGTTGTCCGAGTTGGAGATGAAGGCGTAGTGGAAGCCCCGGTCCAGCAGCTTGCGCAGCACCTTGGAGGTGACCAGCGCTGTGTAGAGGTCGCCGTGGCCGGGCGGGTTCCACTCCAGTTCGGGGTTGCCGGGCCAGATGGCGGGGGCCAGGTCCTTGTGCAGTATCTTGGGGTAGCGGTGCTGCAGGAAGGCCAGGGGAAGGCTCGTGGTCCCGTTGTCGAAGCCCTGCACCTTGAGCATGGTGTCCAGGTGCGTCTTGAAGCTGTTCATGAACAGGAGCGGCAGCGGCTTGCCGTAGCGCTCGCGCAGCACCTTCATCTGGCCAAGGATCAGGTCCAGGAAGGTCATGTTGTCCTTCACGGTGATCAGGCTCTTGGCCTTCTCCAGCCCCATGGAGGTTCCCAGGCCGCCGTTGAGCTTGATGACCACCGCGTGGGCCATGGCCTGTCGGCCCACGTCGGCATAGGAGGCCAGGTCTTCGTAGTGGGGCACGTCGCGATCGGAAAGCGGCAGCAACTCCTCCTCGGAGAGCTTGCCCTGCGCGCCGTAGAGCAGCCGGGCATAATAGCACTTGAAGACGTTGATGACGATGGGCGGAATGCCCTGCTCCTCCATCTTCAGGCCGAAGGGGCGGAACATCTCGATCATGGAGGGGTCGGCGGTCTTCATGCAGTCCATTATCATGGGGTCGCCTCGCGTGCGTGGTGTTGGGGCTCGCAACTCCCCCGTGTGTGATGGAATTGCCCCCACGCGTCAAGCGCCCCCGCGCGCGCCCGCCCAGGTCACCGACGCCAGCACCAGCGCGCCGCCCAGGGCCTGGCCCGGGCTCACCGACTCCGCCAGGGCCACGTGCGCGCCCAAAGCCGCCACCAGCGGCACCGCGTTGAGGAACAGCGACGCCCGTGAAGCGGGAACCCGCGACAAGGCGTAGTTGTATGCCAGGAACCCTCCCGCCGAGCAGAACAGCCCCAGCCAAGCCACAGCCAGCAGCGCCTTCAACGGCGCCAGGGCAAACGCTCCGGCTTCCTGGACGAAGAACGGCAGAAAGAACACCGCGCCCCAGAACATCTGCAGCGTGGTGAACATCAAGGGCGGCACGCCCCGCAGCCGCCCGGCCGCCACCATGTACACCGACGCGGCCAGCACCGCCCCCAGCATCATCAGATCCCCCGCGTTGGCCGGTCCGGCGTTCAACCCCACCAGCAGGGCCACCCCCGCCAGCGAGGCCGCCACGCCCGACGCCTCGCGCGCCGTCGGCAACGTCCGCCCGGCCAGGCACGAGAGCGCCAGCACCACCATGGGGATCGAGGCCGCGATAAGCGAGGCGTTGGTGGCGCTCGTCAGCCGCAGGCCGAACGTCTCCATGGCGAAGTACCCCCCGGGAAACAGCACGCAGATGCCCAGCACCTTCGCATGCTCCGCAAGACCCAGGCGCGCCCCGCCGCGCCGCAAGGCCAACGGAGCCAGCAGCAAGGCGGCCAACGCGAAACGCGGAAACAGGATCGCCGCCGGACTCAAATGGTCCAGCGCGATCTTCGTGGCGGAAAACGACAGGCCCCAGACCAGCACGGCCGCGCACAAGGCCCAGACCGCGGCGAATCGAACGGAAAACATGACGGATCTCCTTGGTTTGGCCGAAGCCAATAGCGAGCCCGCCTTGGGAATTCTTGGACGAAATTGCGCCCGACGACGACAGGTCCGGCAACGCCAACAGGGACCACACCGGGGCTGATGCGGCCGGGGGGGGGGCGGTGCGGTCGGAGGAGAAGCCCGCGAAGCAAAAGGGGATTCCAAAGGGCGTAGCCCTTTGGCCGCCGGAGGCATCTTCCCAGGCCGCCCGGGCGTTCAGCCCTGCCTTAGCTCTCGCCGCCGCTCCGTTCAGCGGCCCTGGTATTCCCTTGGGGTGGCGCCGGCGTAGCGCCGGAAGACGCGGTTCAGGTGGCTTTGGTCGGCGAAGCCTGCTTCGGCGGCCACTTCCGCGATGGGTTTGCCTTGGGCGAGGAGCTGTTTTGCCAGGTCCACGCGCAGCTGGTTGGCGTAGGCGCGGGGTGTGGTGGCGTGGGTCTCCCGGAAGATGCGCGGCAGGTGGCAGGGCGAGACGCCGCAGGTTCTGGCCAGTTGCGCCAGGGGGATGCGTTCGGCGGGGCGGCTGGCCAGGATGCGCGCGGCCTGGAGCGCGGCGCGGCGTTGGGCGCGGGGCTTGCCGCCCTGCACGGGGGTGGCGTGGTTTCCGGCGAAGAGTCGCTCCAGCGCGAGGAGGAGCAGGGGGAGCCTGTGTTCGCCGGGCGGTGATCGGTGGAAGCGGGCGAAGGCCCGGGCGAGGGCCGGGTCGTCGAGGATGGCGGGCTGGCTGTGGTCCAGGGCGCGGGGCAGACCGGGGAGGCGGTCTTCGAGCCAGGCGCGGTCGATGTAGTGCTTGTGGTAGCGCAGGGGGCCGCCGGGCTGGGGGTTGCAGGCGTGGGGTTCGCCCGGGGGGAGGAAGACCGCCGAGCCCGGACCGGCCAGCCAGTCGGCGTCGCGGCATTGCAGGAACGTGGAGCCGCCTTCCACCACGGAGACGGAGTAGGCGGCGTGGGCGTGGAGTCCGAAGGGTCGCCCGCTGATGCTGGATTCGCGCGATTCCAGGAAGGGCAGGCCGGGGTCTCTCAGGAAGTCGTTCCTGCTGCCGGGGCGTGTTGGCATGGCCGGGATCCGGTGCGGTCTAGTCGTTGTCGAGGGCTTTGCGCACCCAGCTGATGGCGGCGGCCACGGCGGGGAAGCCGATGGTGGAGGTGAGCCCGGTGAGGGCGTGGTACACCTCGTCGAGGCTCGCGCCGGCGTTGAGGGCGCGGCGGGCGTGGGAGAGCACGGAGCCTTCGGAGCGGTTGGCGGCGGCCGCGCCCAGCTGGATGAGGAGCACGGTTTTCTCGTCGAGGGGTCCGGCGTCGCGCACGGCCTTGCCCAGGGCCTCAACGGCCTCGATGACGCCGGGGGACTTGGTGCGGATGAATTCGTAGTGCCTGGGCTTGAGTTCGTCTTTCATGGAGTCTCTCCTTGCTTTCTTTGCGTGTCGATGCGCGAGCGATACCCGTCCCCGGGCTCTTTTTCAAGCGCGGCGAGGATGTAGGCCTTCTTTCTCGCCCCGGGGCGTTGACGGCGGGGCCGTGATGGAGCAACAAGCGAATCATGAGCGAAGCGTGCCGCACCCACGAGGAACTTCATGCCGAGCTGAGGGAGCTTCGGCTGCGCGCGGCGCATCTGGAGGATGCGCTGCATGCGGTGCATGAATCCGAGGAGCGCTACCGCAGACTCCTGGAGACCGTGACGGACTACGTCTACACCGTGCGGGTGGAGGACGGCCGGGCCGTGGAGACGGCCCACGGCGAGGGCTGCATCCGCCTGACGGGCTACACTGCGGCGGAGTACGCGGCCGACCCCCTCCTGTGGTACCGCATGGTGCACGAGGAGGACCGCCCGGCGGTGCTGGAGCAGGCGGCGCGCCTGTTGCGCGGCGAAACCGCCCCGGCCCTGGAGCACCGCATCCTGCACAAGGACGGCTCGGTGCGCTGGGTGCGCAACACCCCCGTGATCCGCCGGGACGCCTTCGGGCGCGTGGCCTTCTACGACGGCATCCTCCAGGACATCACCGAGCCCAAACACATGGAGGAGAAAGCCTTCCACGCCTCCCAGCACGATCCCCTGACCGGGTTGGCCAATCGCCACCTGCTCATCGACCGCCTTTCGCGGACCATCGAGTCGGCCAGGCGCGACGGGGTGAAGGTGGCGGTGCTCTTCCTGGACCTGGACAACTTCAAGCCCGTCAACGACCGCCTGGGCCACGCCGTGGGCGACGAGGTGCTCAAGGAGGCGGCGGCGCGCGTGCTCTCGCAGGTGCGCGCCTCGGACACGGTGGCCCGGGTGGGCGGCGACGAGTTCGTGGTGGTGCTGCCGGGCCAGATGGGCGGGGCGGGCGCGGCGGAGGTGTCGCGCAAGATCATCCGGGCCCTGGGCCTGCCCTACGCGAGCCTGGGCGGGGAGCAGGGCCCCGGCGGCAGCGTGGGCATCAGCCTCTACCCCGACGACGGCCAGGACCCCTGGGCGCTGCTGAAGATGGCCGACCAGGCCATGTACTATGTGAAGAACCACATCCGTTCCAGCTTCGCCTTCCATTCGAGCCTCGTGCGACAGGCCGGTCCGGAGCCTCACGACACATGATCGAAGCGCATACCGGGTGTCTCTTCGAAGGGCTCTTCCGACACCACCTGGCCGTGATGCTCGTGCTGGACCCCGAGACCTTCCAGGTGCTCGACGCCAACGACGCGGCCCTGGCCTTCTACGGCTGGACGCCCGGCGAGATCGCCTCCCGCAGCCTGACGGGCATCTGCCTGGGCGGGCCGGAGTGCTCCCGGGACACGCTCGATCAGTGCCTCGCGGCAGGCGGGCGCGTGGCCCGCTGCCGCCACGTGGCCGCAGGCGGCGAGGTGCGCGACGTGGACATGCGCATCTCGCGCATCCCGTATGGCGAGCGGTTCGTGCTTTTTGCCGTGCTCAGCGACGTGACGGCCTGGGTGCGGGCCGAGGAGGCCCTGAGGGAGTCCGAGGCGCGCCTGCGCAGCATCTGCGAGAACACCCGCGAGGGCATCTTCCAGGTGGACCTGGAGCGCAGGCGCTATCTCTGGGTCAACCAGGCCTACGCGCGCATCCTGGGCTACGCGAGCCCGGGGGAGCTGCTCGACGCGATGAAGGACCCCGACGCCCAGGCGTGGTATTCCCAGGAGGAGCGCGCGAGGGTCATGAGCGTTCTGCTGGAGCGGGGCTTCCTGGAGCGCCAGGAGTTGCGCCTGCGTCGGCGCGACGGCAGGGCGGCGTGGCTGTCGGGAAGCGCCTGGGTGGTGCGCGGCCCCGGGGGCGAGGCGGCGCGCATCGAGGGCGTGGTGGAGGACATCACCCCCCGCAAGCGCGCGGAGGACGAACGCATGCTCCTGGCCACGGCCGTGGAGCAGGCGGCCGAAGGCGTGGCCATCGTCACCGGGGGGAGCTGGCAGGTGGAGTACGCCAATCCGGCCTTCGGCACGGTGACCGGGTTTGAGCGCGGGGAAATACTCGGACGAGACTTCTTCAGCCTTTTCGGGCGCGGCCGTCAGCCTCTGCCCTCGCGCGACATCCGGGAGGCCCTCCTGGAAGGGCGGGAGTGGACAGGCCCCGTCAGGGACGTCAAACCCGGCGGCCAGGCGCTGGCGGCCGAGGCGGTGTTCTCGCCCATCCGCGACGCCTCGGGGCGCGTGGGCCGGGCCGTGGTGCTCCTGCGCGACGTGTCCACGCTCACCCGGCTGGAGAACCGCCTGCGCCGCGCCCAGAAGCTGGAGGCCGTGGGCACCCTGGCCGGGGGCATCGCGCACGACTTCAACAACATCCTCACGCCCATCCTGCTCAACGCCGAAGTGGGGCTCCAACTCGTGGAGCAGGGGGACATCCTGCGCAGGCCCCTGGAGGAGATCGCCCGGGCGGGCGGGCGCGCCCGCCAGTTGATCCGCCAGGTCCTGGTGTTCAGCCGCCAGGGGGATCTGCGGGCCGAGCGCGTGGACCTGGCCGAGATCGCGCGCGAGGCCGCGCGGCTCTTGCGCGAGCGCCTGCCGGGCAACGTGGCCCTGGCCCTGGACGTGGACCCCGAGCCCCTGCCCGTGCTGGCCGACCCGGGCCTTCTGCATCAGGTGGTGGTGAACCTGGCCGACAACGCCCTGCACGCCATGCAGGAAAAGGGCGGCGTGCTGGGGCTTGGGATCAAGCGCAGCCGGGGAGGCTGCCCGGAGGGGGCGGCGGAGAGCCGCCAGCACGAGGGCGAGCATGCGCTGCTCTCTGTTTCGGACACCGGGCACGGCATGGACGAGGCCCTGGTGGAACGCATCTTCACCCCGTTCTTCACCACCAAGCGCCCGGGCGAGGGCACGGGCATGGGGCTCTCCGCCGTGCACGGGATCATCCGGTCCCTGGGGGGCGGGGTGCGGGTGGAGAGCCGCCTGGGCGAGGGGAGCCTCTTCGAGGTCTGCCTGCCCCTGGCCGGTCCGGTGGCCCCGCCGGGACGCGAACCGGGCGGGCGGCGCGTACTGGTGGTGGACGCCCAGGCCTTCTCGCGCCGCGCCCTGGCCATGATCCTGGAGGGGCTCGGCTACAAGACCACGGCCATGCGCGACGCGGCCAAGGCCCTGCGGGTGTTCGCCCGCGTGCCGGGCCGTTTCCGCGCCGTGCTGGCCGGGGAGGACCTGCACGGCATGTCCGGCCGGACGTTCCTGAAGGCCTGTCGTCAGGCCGGGCGTCAGGCCGGGCTGGTGCTCATGGCGGACCGCGACGACGAAGCCCAGGGGCGTCCGGCGGCCGACGCGGTGGTGGTCAAGCCCGTGGGGGCGCAGGCCCTGGCGCAGGCCCTGGACGAGGCCCTGGCCCGGGCCGCGCGCCGCGCGGCTACCAGTTCCACGGCGTGATCTCGAAATGCGCCCTGGGGTGGGCGCAGGCCGGGCAGCGCTCCGGCGCGGCCTTGGCCTCGTGGGTCCAGCCGCAGTGGCGGCAGCGCCAGAGCACAGGCTCGGGGCGCGCGAAGACGCTGCCGGCGCGCAGGTTTTCGGCCAGGGCGCGGAAGCGTTGCTGGTGGTGGATTTCCGCCCGGGCGATGTGCTCGAACACCAGGGCGGCCTCGACGAAGCCTTCGTCGCGGGCCGCGGCGGCGGCCTCGGGGTAGGTGAGGCTGCCCACGCGCTCCTCGCCCAGGGCCGAACGCTCCAGGTTTTCCAGCGTGGAGCCGGACTCCGGGAAGGCCAGGGGCAGGGTCACCTCGGCGGAGAGTCCGCCCAGGAGCTTGGAGAAGCGCCTGGCGTGGGCCTTTTCCTGTTCCGCGGTTTCAAGGAAGAGGGCGCATATCTGCTCGTAGCCCTCCTTCTTGGCCTGCTTGGCGTTGAAGGCGTAGCGGACATGGGCCTGGCACTCCCCGGCGAAGGCGGCGAGCAGGTTTTTTTCGGTCCGGCTTCCCTTCAGGTCGGGCATGGTCAACCTCCTGCGCTGCTGCGACATTTCCGCAAAGCCTACCACGCAAGGCTGCTTGACGCCAGGGGAGCGCAGGACGATTCGTGAAGCTTGGCACGAACGTCCGCTTTTCATTGACATAATTGCTGGCCCAAGCCTATATCCCCGGCGTATCGAGAGCACTTTCACCGCAGGGCGTCCGTCCTGCGGACATCACGGGTCGCGCCCGCACGCAAGGAGAAGCCATGCCGCTGGTATCCCCCAAGGAAATGTTCGAGAAGGCCTACGCCGGCGGTTATGCCGTGGGCGCGTTCAACGTCAACAACATGGAAATCGTCCAGGGCATCATCGCCGCTGGCAACCAGGAGCGCTCGCCGCTCATCCTCCAGGTCTCGGCCGGCGCGCGCAAGTACGCGGGCGAGAACTACATCATGAAGCTCATGGAAGCCGCCATGCAGGACACCGACCTGCCCGTGGTGCTCCACCTGGACCACGGCCAGAACTTCGAGATCTGCGAGATGGTCATCAAGGCCGGTTTCACCTCGGTGATGGTCGACGGCTCCCACCTGCCCTTCGAGGAGAACATCGCCCTGACCAGGCGCGTGGTGGAATGCGCCCACGCCCAGGGCGTTTTCGTCGAGGCCGAGCTCGGCCGTCTGGCCGGCGTGGAAGAGGACGTGAGCAGCGAACACAGCATCTACACCGACCCCGACCAGGCCGTGGAGTTCGTGGAGCGCTCGGGGTGCGATTCGCTGGCCATCGCCATCGGCACCAGCCACGGGGCCTACAAGTTCAAGGGCGAGGCCAAGCTCGACTTCGACCGCCTGGAGAAGATCGGCAAGCTCATGCCCGGCTACCCCCTGGTGCTGCACGGCTCCTCGTCGGTGCCCCAGGAGTTCGTGGAGATGGCCAACAAGTACGGCGGGGCCGTGGGCAGCGCCCGGGGCGTGCCCGAGGACATGCTGCGCCGCGCCGCCTCCATGGCCGTGTGCAAGATCAACATCGACACCGACATCCGCCTGGCCATGACCGCCGTGATCCGCAAGCACTTCGCGGAACACCCCGACCACTTCGACCCCAGGCAGTACCTCACCCCCGCGCGCGACGCCGTGCGCGACATGGTGGCCCACAAGATCAGGAACGTCCTGGGCTGCTCCGGCAAGGCCTGAGCGCCCCGGGCGACCAACCCATCCACAAGCCCCGCGTGAAGAAGGAGACTCACATGGCGACCAAGATTGGCGTGAACGGGTTCGGCCGCATCGGCCGCTACCTCACCAGGATCCTCGCGAACGATCAGACCATCCAGATCGCCGCGATCAACGCCAGGGCGGGCAACGAGGAGCTGGCCAGGCTTCTCAAGCACGACTCCGTGCACCGCAACTTCCAGGGTGAAGTGGGCGTGTGGGAGCACGGCATCACCGTGAACGGCCGCGAAATCCTCGTGACGCGCTGCAACGCCGGAGAGTGGAAGTGGGGCGAACTGGGCATCGACCTGGTCGCAGACACCACCGGCAAGTTCGTGGACCACGAGAAGGCCTCCCACCACCTGGCCTGCGGGGCCAAGAAGGTGGTGATCTCCGCTCCGGCCAAAGGCCCCGACTGCACCATCGTCATGGGCGTCAACGAGCACGAGTACGACCCGGCCAACCACCACATCATCTCCTCGGCCTCGTGCACCACCAACTGCCTCGCCCCCGTGGCCAAGGTGCTCAACGACGCCTTCGGCATCAAGCACGGGCTCATGACCACCATCCACTCCTACACCATGAGCCAGCGCATCCTGGACGGCTCCCACAAGGACCCGCGCCGCGCCCGCGCCGCCTGCGTCTCGCTCATCCCCACCACCACCGGGGCCGCCCGCGCCACCACCCTGGTGCTGCCCGAACTCAAGGGCAAGCTCGACGGCTACGCCATCCGCGTGCCCACCCCGGACGGCTCCATCGTGGACCTCACCTGCGAGATGGAGAAGCCCGTCACCAAGGAGGCCGTGAACGTCCTGCTCAAGGCCAAGGCCAGCGACGCCATGGGCTACACCGAGGAGCCCCTGGTCTCCGTGGACTACCTGGGCGACACCCACGGCGGCGTGGTGGACGGCCTGCTCACCCAGGTGCTGGACAACAACATGCTCAAGGTGGTGATCTGGTACGACAACGAGGCCGGATTCACCCACCAGCTGGTGCGCCTGCTCAAGCTGGTGGCCAAGGGCTAGCAGCCCGGCCGGCCGCCCGGCGCAAACCGCGCCGGGGATTTGATAAGCGTGCCGAACGGTTGACCCGGCCCGGCCGGGGGGAGTATCCCCCCGCCGGGCCTTTGCCGTTTCCGCCTCCCCCCGGAGCCGGGGCCGCCCCGGTCGAAAGGAGCATCGCCCGTGCAGATCACCCCGTTCGCCGGAGTCCTCACAGGCGTCGTGCGCGACGCCGTCAAGACCAGCCTCGCCTTGTTCAAGGTGATGGTTCCCATCATCGTCGTGGTGAAAATTCTCAAGGAAGCCGGACTGATCGAGTATCTGGCCGCGCCTCTTGGGCCGCTCATGGAGTGGCTGGGCCTGCCCGCAGGGCTGGGTCTTGCCTGGGCCACGGCCATGGTCTCCAGCATCTACGCGGGGCTCCTGGTGTTCCAGGCAGTCTCCGACGCCGTGCTCACCCAGGCCCAGGTGTCGGTGTTCGCCATCCTGGTGCTCATCGCCCACAATCTGCTGGTGGAAGGGCAGGTGACCAAACGCTGCGGCGTGAGCTTCCTGGGCCAGAACGCCCTGCGCTTCTTCGGGGCCTTGGGCTGCGCCTGGTGCTTCAAGGCCGCGTGCGACGCCTTCGGGCTCTTCGGCGGCCCGGCCGCCATGCTCTGGCTGCCCCCGGCCCAGGAGGCGGGGCTGGCGGCCTGGGCCTTGGGGGAGCTCAAGAACCTGGGCTCCATCTTCCTGATCATCGTGGCGCTCATGGCGCTCATGCGCACCCTGGACGCCCTGGGGCTCACGCGGCTTCTGGAGCGCCTGCTCACGCCGTTTTTGCGGATCATGGGCATCGGCCCCACGGCTGCCACCATCACCGTGGTGGGCATGACCATGGGCCTAGCCTACGGCGGCGGGCTGATCATCCACGAGGCCCAGGCCGGGCACATCCCCCGGCGCGACATCTTCGCGGCGGTGTCGCTCATGAGCCTGTCCCACGCGCTCATCGAGGACACCCTGCTCCTGGCCCTCATCGGGGCCAGCCCCTGGGGCACGCTGGGGGCCAGGCTCGTCTTCTCGCTGGTGGTCACGGCCGCGCTGGCGCGCTGGGCGGCCGGGCGGCAGGCGGCGCAGATCGGAGCGGCCTGAGCGTCCCGGGCCGGACCATCGCACCCCGACGGCGCAAGCAGGACCGGCGTGTGTCCGGGGGAGGAGCCGGCAGGGTGGGGCGCGCGTTCCGTTTGCCCCGTCCCAGGCCTGCTCCCATCGCAGCTGCCATCGCCCCACGGGCGATGGCCCATCGGTGCGCATCGCCTCCCCGCCCTGGGGTATCAAGGTGGCGAACTGCTGAATTATCACATTTTCTTTTTTTTGG
>NZ_JBZVFJ010000106.1:0-13469 GCF_058402725.1 Fundidesulfovibrio sp.
TAGCTCACCCGGAGGTCGTATGCCTCCAAGGGGGGCGGGTCCATCCCATTAACAGACTGCTAGGCCAGCAGGCTGCTGGCCTCGCGCATGAGCTGGGCGATGGCCAGGCCCTGGGGGCAGGCCCGTTCGGCCGTGGAGTAGTCCACGGCCAGCAGGCGCGCCCGGGTCTCCTCGGGCAGGGAGGCGAACACCTCGCGGGCCAGGTCGCGGTCGCCGTAGTCGCGGTAGTACATGAGGCAGCGCATCACGTCGTTCACGGGCACCAGGCCGTCCACGGCTCCCTGGCAGATGGCGCCGCAGCCCGCGCAATAGTTGTCCTTGGTGGCGTGGGCCAGTTTGACGAACACGTCCACGTCCTCGCGGGCCAGGGAGGTGCGGTCGCGCGCGCAGGCCACGTTGGCCGAGAGGATGGTCAGGCTGGGCATCTGGGAGCAGATGGAGGCGATGAGCGGCTCCTCCCATACGGCCTTGAGCCGGGCCTGCTTGTCGGTGAAGCCCTTCTCCAGGAAGCGCCCGGCCAGCTTGAGTTCGGCCTCGGAGTCGGTCTTCACCGGGCCGCCGCCCTGGGTCTTCATGGCCACCATGCCGATGCCCGCCTTGGCGCAGGCGTCCAGGGCCTCGCGCATCTTGGGCGTGTGCATGAGCCGGTAGTTGTAGGTGATCATGGTGGCGTCGATCCAGTCCAGCCTGGCCGCGCCCAGCAGGCAGTCTTCCATGTTGGTGTGCGTGCTGAACCCGAAATACTTCATCTTTCCTGCGGCTTTCATGGCCTTCGCCCAGTCCTTGAAGGGCGTCATGTCGTCCACAGAGGAGATGGCGTGGACGAAGAAAAGGTCGACGAAGTCGGTCTGGAGGCGCTTGAGGGAGGCCTCCAGGCGGGCGGTGTTGTCCTGGCCGCCTCCCTTGGGCGAGAACTTGGTGACCAGGAAGATGTCCTTGCGCGCGCCGGGGTTGCGGCTGAAGTAGCGGCCCATGCCCTCCTCGGAGAGCCCGCCCCCGTAGCCCTCGGCGGTGTCCCAGTAGGTGACGCCCCATGTGTGGGCCTGCTTGAGCAGGAGTTGGTTGTTCACCGTGTCGAACATGCCCCCCAGGCTCAACACGGACACGTCCACCCCGGTCTTGCCCAGTTTGCGCCGGGGCATGGTCCCTGCCTGCGGCGCGGCGCTCTGGGCCGAGACTCCGGCGGGCATGAGCCCGGCGGCCAGACCGGCTGCTCCGGCGGTTTTCAGGAAATTGCGTCGGGAAAGGCCGGTGTCCTGATTCTTTTCGTCCATGGCGCGTTCCTCCTCGCCTAGGGCGCGGGCGTGCTGTGTTTCCGCCCGCGTTCGTCGGTTATTCCATGCTCCATCCTGGGAAGGAATGCAAAGGCAAAGGTCTTACACGGTCATCTTCCCCGCGCGCGAGCGCGACTCGTTCTCGCTGGTGACGCGGATGGCCCGCAGGCCCGAGACAGGGCAGTCGTGCTCGCACATGCCGCAGCCGATGCAGCGCGCCGGGTCCACGTGGGGGCGTTGCAGGCGCGCCACGATCTCCACGCGCTCGCCCGGGGCCAGCTCCTGCCATGCTCCCGGGCCCCGCCCGGGCTTCTCCAGCGTGAGCCTGCCGCCGGACTGGCCCAGAATGCGCCGGGGCTGGGCCTCGGGGCGCCCGGCCGGGCGCACGGCATGGTCGCCTCCGGCCAGGTTGAGCCCCTTGGGCGGGGCGGCGGCCAGGTCCAGGGTTTCGCCCGTCAGGCGCGCCGCGGGCAGGCGTCCGTCGCGGACGGGCTCGAAGACGACGCGCGTGTGGATGGCCTTTGGGCTCACGGGGCAGACCTCCTGGCAGACGATGCAGGGGCGGTCCATGGCCCAGGGCAGGCAGCGGGAGCGGTCCACGAAGGCCGTGCCCAGGCGCACGGGGCCTCGATCCAGGAAGTCGCCGACTCCATGCTTTTCGTCCAGGGTCAGGGGGCGCACGGCGGCGGTGGGGCAGGCGTTGCCGCAGGCGATGCAGTTGGGCTGGCAGCCGCTGCGGCCCATGCGGAAGTTCAGGGCGGGGGTCCACAGGCCCTGGACGCCAGCCTGGAGCAGGGCGGGCTGCACGATGTTGGAGGGGCACACCCGCATGCACTGGCCGCAACGGATGCAGCGGGCCAGGAAGCGCTCCTCGTCCAGGGCGCCGGGCGGGCGCAGCAGCGAGGCGTCGCGCGCGGGACCGGCCAGCGCGCCAACTCCCCACAGCGGCGCGGCCACGGCACCGGCGGCGGCCGCCGTGAGCACGCCCCGGCGGGAGATGGCCGGGAGGTGGCGCTCCCCCGATGCCGAGGGCTCCGGCGCGAAGCCCATGCGCCCGCTGGGGCAGGCCTCCAGGCAGTTGAGGCAGAGCACGCATTCGCCGTGGACGATCTCGCCGGAGGGGTTGCACGCGCCCTCGCAGCGCTCCTCGCAGAGGCGGCAGTCGCCGCATTTCCCGGCCTCGCGCTTGCCGATGCGCCAGGGCGTGAAGCGGGAGAGCAGCGCGAAGAGCGCCCCCAGGGGGCAGAGGAAGCGGCAGAAGAAACGCGGCCTGAGCAGGTTGAGGCCCAGGACGGCCAGCAGCACGCCCCCCAGGAGCCAGGCCGATTCGTAGAGCCGTGGCTCGTCGGAGAGGGCCAGGGTGGGGGCGTCGGCCAGGGGGAGCACGGCCAGATTCACCGAGCGGTGGAGCAGGGGGAGCGGGTCCAGGAGCCCCGCCTGCGCGCTGCCCAGGGCCGCGCAGGCCAGGAAGAAGGCCAGCGCGAGGTGCTTGAAGCCCTGGAGCCGGTGGCGGGCGTTGGCTGCCGAGCGCTCCTGCCGGGTGCGGCCCAGGTTTCCGGCCCACCCGGCCATCTGGTTGAGCGTGCCCATGGGGCAGACGAAGCCGCAGAAGAAGCGCCCCAGGAACGCCGTGAGCACCACCGTGCCCACGGCCCAGAAGAGCCCCGGCGCGAGGCGTCCCGTGGAGAGGATCGTGGTCAGGGCCGTGAGCGGGTCTGCGGCCAGGAACCAGTCGATGGGCCAGCCGCGCAGCTGCCACCACTGCGCGCCCACGGTGGCGGCCGTGCAGAACCAGAGGAACAGGACCAGGAAAAAACCCTGGCAGATGCGGCGCACGATCACCAGACGCATGGTCTAGGCTCCCGCGTCCAGACGCACGGGATCGAGCGACCGGTAGTCTGCCGTGCCCGCCCCGGCGGCCTGGGCCATGCGGATGTAGGGCACGTCGTCCAGGGTGCGCCCCAGGAGTTCCGCGCCGAAGGCGTCGGCGGCCACGGGATCGGTGGTGACCACGAGCGTGCCCGTGGCCTTGAGATCCGAGAGGGATCCGCCCGTGGGGCCGTTGGCCATCATGGAGACGACCCCGTCCAGCACCGAGAGCGTGGGGCGCGCCAGCAGGGCCAGCTCCGCAATGATGCCGTTGATGTCCTGGTGGAAGACGTTGCGCCGCCCGCCCAGCAGCCCGTAGGCGTTCTTGAGCAGCATGGAGGCCCCGGCGCGGGCGTGGTCCTTCACGGGGGCCAGGGCGATGACCTTGTTCACGCCCTTGAAGGCCCCGGCCAGCACGGGCCAGTCCCGGATGAGCCGTCCGCCCGGCAGGGTGGCAGGGGCGAAAAGCTGGGCGCGGGGGATCACCAGGGCCGCGCCCTGTTGCCGGGCTGCCCCGGCCAGTCCGGTGATCTCGAAGCAGCTTTCGGGGTTGTTGATGGGGTTGTCGGTAACGGCCACTCGGGAGGCTCCGGCCCCCTTGCAGGCCCGGATCACGGCGGCCAGGAGTTCGGGATGGGTGGTGGCCCCCAGGGCCGCAGGGGATGCGAAGGCCGCGTTCACCTTCACGAGCACGGAGTCTCCCGGGCGGACGAAGGCCTCCATGCCGCCCAGGGCGCGCACCCCGGCCTCGAACATGGCCGCGCGGTCGGTTCCGCGCACCAGGGCCATGCGTGGCGCGCCGGGAGGGGCTTCCTTGCGGGAGAAGTCGCCCAGACCGGTCAGGGCCTGCACCTCGGGCTGGGCCGGGGGGCCGTGGGGGTCGTAGAGGGCCAGCCCCAGGCCGCAGGCCCCGGCGGCAAGGGCCGAGGCCCTGGCCGCGCGGCGCAGGAAATCGCGGCGCTTCAGGCCCAGTCCCAGAGGGTGATCGTCGATTTCGTTCATGGCTGCTCCCGCAGGGCGTTCACGGTGTCTTCTCCGCGAGCGCCCGGTCCAGCCGGGCGGCCAGATCCAGGGCCGGGGCGGACCCCGAGGCGTCGTGCACGCCCGCCAGGACGCGTCCGCGAACGATGACCACCTGGACCATGGCGTCGAAAGCCATCACCCGGGCGTCGCCCAGGCCTTGAGGCGAAGGGGCCGGGGCGAATCCGGCGGCCTGGAGAAAGTCCGCATAGGCCTGGGCCTGGACCCGGGCCTCCTCGGGCGTGGCGCGCACGGCCAGGAAGGCCGAGGCCTCGCCAGAGGGCAGGGCGTACTCGGCGGTGTAGACGTTTTGCAGACCCTCCATGCCCAGCGCGTCGGAGACGGCCAGGCGGACGGTCCCGGCGCGCAGGCCCTCGGCGGGGAAAAGGGCCGCTTCGGAGGCACCGGCGGGCTGCGCTGCGGGCAAGGCGGCCAGCAGGGCCTGGGCCATGGCCTCCAGGGCCGGGCGCAACTCGGGGGAGCCGCTCTCGGCCACCAGCTCCACGTAGTGGCTGCCCGAGGCGAAAAAGAGGGCGTTGGGCGTGGCGTAGGCGTTCTCGGCCAGGGAGAGGGCGTCCGCGCCGGGCCTGCGCTGGCCGCTGAACACGGCGAAAGCGTCCTTGGGGCTCTCCATGGCGTAGACGAAGGCCTCCACCCGGGAGCCCGCGGAGTCCCCGGCCTCGAAGGCCCGGCAGGCCATCTCCGAGAAACCGGAGGCCAGGTACAGTTCGGCCTTGCCGTCGATGCGGTCCGAGAGGGTCTGGGCGTCGTAGCCCTCCACGGGCGAGAGGGCGACGAAGCCGGGGAGGTCTTCCAGGTAGCGGGCCGTGGCCGTGGCGGCCTGGGCGTTCTGGACCGACTGCCCCGGCTTGAAGGGATGCTCCAGCGCCGCGACCACTGCCGGGTTGAACCGGGCCTGGCGCATCCCCACCCACGCGGCGAAGAGCGCCAGGGCCGCCAGGATGGCCAGGCCGACGCGGGTGCGGGCCGGGTTGGACCGGACGCGGGCGCGGGCCACGGCTCACACCGTCCGGGCAACCGGGGCGAGGTTGCCGGTCCGGCTCACGGAGCCGCCTTCTGGCCTTTCTTGAGGTCGTAGCCGGGCTTCACGGCCAGTTCGCCCGTCAGCACGGCCTCGGGCGTCCTGCCCACCAGGAGCTCGCCCCCCTTGACGATGAAACGCAGTTCGCCGCCCACGCGCATGCCGTCGGCCTGGGCCTTTTCTAGCTGGCCCTTGGTCTGGCCGTAGGAGCCCTCGGCCTTGGAGCCGTGGAAGCGCTTGCGCCAGGCGATCCACTGGGCGGGGGTCATGGCGCTCTGGTCGGTGAAGACGAAGTAGGCCGCGCCGTCGGGGCAGTCGGCTTCCAGCCAGAGGCTGTACTCGGCCGGGGCGTCGGGCGCGGCGGGGCGGGCGATGCGCTCCTTCTCGCTCTTCTCGATGAGCCAGGCCGTGGGGCATTTGAGCGACGCCGCGAAATCCCGCACCGAGGCGAAGAGGAAGGCTGGCTGCATCTCGTCGGCCAGGAACGCGCCGGTGAGGAAGGCTTCGGGCGGGGTGTAGGGCGTGAGGTCCTGGGCGTCGCGCCAGGCCTTGGCCTGGGGGCTTTGGGCCAGGGCGGGCAGGGCGAGGCAGGCCAGGAGCGCCAGGGGAGCGAGGAGACGAAGCGCCGGGGGCATGCGGTCCTCCGAGGGCTGACGTTTGACGACCCTGAAGGTTCTCCTATGCGAGCGCCCGGTCCCCGGCAAGGGAAATCCGCTTCGCGTCACGAAGCTTCGCGCACGTCATTTCTTCTGGATCGCCGGGCGGTTCGCTCCTGGCCGGACAGGCATGCGGACCATGGCGCCCGCGTCTTTGCCCAACGCGTTCACGGACGCCGCCGTCCTCCCGGCCATGCGCCGGGCGCAGGCCAGTCCGGACCGGGCGGCGGCCCTCGTCTGCCCCGGCCGTCGGCACTCTTTCAAAAAACTTTACCCCCCGCGTGGATGTTTCCGCTCTCGGCTCCGTATCTCCTGGCGAGGGCCGATGAACGCAGCGCTGTTCAACGCCCTCGCACGGAGCACTCAGGATCAACGAACAGAGAGGAAGTGCCATGCGAAACGGAGTGGACAAGCAAGGCGTCGAACTTCTGGAGAAGGTCTTCATGGTTGGAGGATCATCCGCTGATGACTCTTGGACAATGATCAAGAAAGTTGTCGCCATGTGCCTTTCCAGACACGTCAAGGGACATACAGCAGTCGATGAGGACCGCGTCAGGAAGATGATTGTCGAAAGGCTGCGCAAGGAGATCGCCAGGCCGACGTTATACGACGGAATGGAACGCTGCTCTGTACAGACATGCATCGTTGTGCTCACCCGCGAGGTGACCATGAACTACGTGCGTAACGCCAACTACTGGCGCTCCACAGTGGCCGAACTGTTCCTGGCCATGAACGTGGACATCTCCGGGGCGGAAGACCATCTGCGCTGCCTTGAAGAGCGCCTGACCCCTTCCCAGAAGTGCGTGCTGCGCCTGCTCTACGGCGAAGGCTGCACCCTGGCCCAGGCCGCCGGGATGCTGGGCGTCTCCCAGGACGAGGTGCGCGCGCTCCAGTGGCAGGCCATGGAGGTGTTCCACGCCGAATGGCTCTCCCTGCGCCTTGGCAGTGACTGCCGCCAGACCGGGGCCGCGTCGTGAACTGCCCCGGACCCGTCACCCTGGCCGCCTGCCTGGACGGAGCGCTCACTGCCGCAGAGGGGGCGCGACTGGGCCTGCACCTGAAGGCCTGCGCCAGGTGCCGCAAAGCCCTGGAGGAACTGCTCTTCCTCCTGGCCCTGGAGCCTCTGGACCCAGGTCGCGCCAGCCTGCGCGCCGCAAAGGCGCTGGTCCCGCAGGCCGGGGCCACGCCGCCCCGCGTCCCCGACGGACAGCGCCTGCCGTCCCCGGCCCTTCTCCACTGATCGAACCATCGGGAGCTAGACCATGTACGTCGACACCACCTCGTACCTGAACAGCATCAAGACCTCCTCCACGTCGTCCACCGCCTCCTCTTCCATGGGCAAGGACGATTTCCTGGCCATCCTCGTGGCCCAACTGGAGAACCAGGACCCCTTCAACTCCACCGACCCCGCCGAGATGATCGGCCAGCTCACCCAGTTCTCCATCCTGGAACAGATGACCAACATGAACGAGACCCTCACCTCCACCCTGGCGGCCGTGAACGTCCAGACGGCCACCGGGGCGGTCTCCTACATCGGCAAGACCGTGATGGCCCAGGGCTCCACGCTTTCGGTGGAGGACGGAAAGGCCTCCTCGGCCACCTACACCCTGGATTCCGAAGCCACCGGGCTCAAGGCCTACATCTACGACGAGGACGGCTCCGTGGTGCGCACCGTGACCATCGGGGACCAGACCTCGGGCGAACACGACTTCCAGTGGGACGGCAAGGACGACGACGGCGAGACCGTGGACGACGGAACCTACACCCTGGCCATCGCCGGAACCGACGCCGACGGCAACGACCTGGTGGCCTCCACCGTGATCTCCGGGTTGGTGAGCGGCGTTTCCGTCTCCAGCGGCACGGTGATGCTCTCCCTCAAGGACGGCCGCGAAGTGGCCCTGGCCAACGTGACCAGCGTCGTGGACACCGACGCCTGAACCGCACCCCGGGACAAGGAGAAACGCCATGTCACTCATGTCAGCGATGTACACGGGGGTCTCGGGGCTGGGCATCCACAGCCAGGCCATGTCCGTGGTGGGCAACAACCTGGCCAACACGAGCACCATGGGCTTCAAACGCTCCAGCATCCAGTTCGAGGATTTCTTCTATTCCAACGTCACCGCCGGGAACACCTTCGGCCAGGTGGGCCTTGGGGCGGGAATCGCCAGCATCTACGGGGACTTCTCCCAAGGTGCGTTCCTCGATTCCAGTTCCTCCACGGACATGGCCATCAGCGGCAACGGCTTCTTCCTGGTGAACAACCCCACCACCGGCTCCACCTACTACACCCGCGCGGGCAACTTCTCCTTCGACAAGAGCGGCTACCTCGTGGACCCCAACGGCTACGTCTGCCAGGGCTGGAAGGCCTACACCGACACCACCACGGGCCAGGTCTCCAACATCGGAGCCCTGGGCGACATCCGCCTCACCAGCTTCCAACTGGCCCCCCAGGCCACCACCAAGCTGCGCATGGTCACCAACCTCAACAGCTCCGCCACCGAGAAGACCACCGACTCCACCGACCCCTTCTTCGCCCTCTTCAAGTCCTGGAAGGGCCAGGCCGACACCGCCCTCTCGGACCTGAGCTATTCCTACCAGGCCACCATCAAGGTCTACGACGAGGCCGGCACGGCCCACGACGTCACCGTCTACTACGACAAGGCCAGCAACTCCTCGGGCAAGAACGTCTGGGAATACGTGGTGGCCTGCGACCCCACGCAAGACGGCCGCACCATCAACGGAACCTCCGTGGGGGCCACCTCCGCCGCAGGCATCCTCATGACGGGCACCATCACCTTCGATTCCTCGGGGACCGTCTCCAGCATGAGCGCCTTCACCCTCTCCAGCGGGGCCAGCGGCGACATGAAGGATCTCACCAACTGGACGCCCGCCTCATTCTCCGAGGACGGCTACCCCCTCTTCACCGCCAACTTCACCTCCGCCTCCAACGCCAGCACCGCCACCTCGTCCAGCGCCTCGCCCGTCAAGCTGGACCTGGGGATACGCAGCACCACCACGGGCGGCGGATGGAGCGGCGGCGTGGCCAACGCCTCTCTTGTGGGCACGGACTTCGACAACCTGCCCGTTCTGGACGGTGCCGAGGCCGACGACACCACCACCACCAGCTGGTCCAGCTCCTTCAGCATCAACGACGAGGACCAGGACGGCTACGCCTCGGGATTCCTCCAGAGCATCGCCATCGATTCCGAGGGCGTGGTCACCGGAACCTATTCCAACAACCAGACCAAGAACCTCTTCGTGGTGGCCCTGGCCGACTTCACCAACCTCCAGGGGCTCAAGCGCGAGGGCAGCAACCTCTACAGCAAGACCCTGGATTCCGGCGAACCCCGCGTGGGCACCGCAGGGAGCGCGGGCCTGGGCTCCATCGCCTCGGGCAAGCTCGAACAGTCCAACGTGGATACGGCCACCGAGATGGTGAACATGATCAGCTACCAGCGCGGCTTCCAGGCCAACGCCAAGGTGATCAGCACCGTGGACTCCATGCTTCAGGAAGTCATCCAGCTCAAGCGCTAGTGTCTCGTTTTGAAACACATGAAAATGTTTTCAAAATAAAATCAATGGTTTCATGCTGTTGTGCATTGCATCCGGTTGAACGGATCACGCGGACGCAACGCTAGGCGCGGGCGGGCGAGGAGCAAAGCCATGTCGGATTCCCTGCTGAGCATCGGCCAATCGGCCCTCTCCAACTTCCAGGTGGCCCTGAACGTCCACGGCGGCAACATCGCCAACGCTTCCACCGGGGGCTACGTGCGCCGTGTGGTGAACTTCACCGAGGACACGGTCTCCACCTCGCGGCTGGGCATCGGGGCCTCCATCCAGGGCATCGTGCGCGCCCTGGACTCCTTCCTGGAGCGCCGCCGCCTGGACCAGACATCCGCCAGCTCCTACGCCGAAACCCTCTCGGACAACCTCTCCCAGGTGCAGTCGCTCTTCAACGACTCCACCGGCTCCGGCATCTCCACGCTGTTGGACGCCTACTGGGACACGCTCTCCAGCCTGGCCGCCAACCCCTCGGACTCCGCCACGCGCACCGAGGCCATCTCCACCGCCCAGTCCCTGGCCGCCACCCTGGCCGACATGGACGAAAGCCTCGCCGCCATGGCCTCCTCCACCGAGGACGCCATCGCCAGCCAGGTGAAGAGCGTCAACTCCATCCTGGACCAGCTGGCGGCCTACAACAAGGCCATCGCCTCCAGCGACGAGGCCAGCGGCCTGCTGGACCAGCGCGACCAGCTCCTGCGCGAGCTGGCGGGCTACGTGGACATCAAGGTGGACACCCAGGACGACGGTCAGGCGCGCGTGACCACCGCCGAGGGCCAGACCCTGGTGGACGGCGCGGCCGCCTACTCCTTCCGGGTGAATGGCCCCTCGAGCACGGCGGCGCTCACGGCCGGATCGTCCTTCGACGGCAAGCTCTACTTCGAGGGCTCCTCCTCCAACGAGCTGACCATCGAGTTCGTCACCGGCGGCGACTGCTCCGGCGGGGCCACGGCGGCCACGTTCAAGGTCTCCCTGGACGGCGGCAGGACCTGGGTCACGGACGAGTCCGGGGCCACGGCCACCTTCACGGCCGGGGACTCGGACCACAAGGCCGTGGTGGACGGCGTGTCCCTCTGGTTCGGGACCCAGGGGGACGAGGACGCCGCCCCCGCAACGAACATCGCCGCCGGGGACAAGTGGGACGTGATGCCCAAGACAGGCGTCTCCTGGGTGACGGCCACGGGCGGAGAGGTGAACGTGACGCCCCTGGCGGGCAACGACGCGGCCAACCGCCTGAGCGGCGGCTCCCTTGCGGCGCTCTTCACCCTGCGCGACGAGTACCTGGGCTCCTACCAGGACAGCCTGGACGCCTTCGCGGAAAGCCTCATCTGGAACACCAACCGCGCCCACAGCCAGGGTGCGGGGCTCACCAACCTCTCCACCGTCCTGGGCGACTACGCCGTGGAAAACGCCTCGGTCCCCCTGGACCAGAGCGGACTGCACTGGGCGGACTACCTGGAGTCCGGCAATCTCTCCATCGCCCTCTACGACGCCGACACCGGCGAAAACCTGTCGGTCACGGCCCTGGACTTCAGTTCCGTCACCCCGGGCACGTCTTCCTTCGATCCCTCCGTGCACTCCCTGGAGGACGTGCGCGACGCCCTCAACGCCACCTATCCGGGCCAGCTCACCGCCTCCATCCAGGACGGACGCCTCCAGATCGCGGCCGCCGACGGCGTGGAGTTCCAGTTCGCGGAAGACTCCTCCGGGCTCCTGGCGGGGCTTGGCGTCAACACCTTCTGGTCCGGCACGGACGCGGGCTCCATCGCCGTGTCCGACGCCGTGTCCTCGGACCCCTCGCGGCTGTGCACGGCCCACGTCAACGGCGCGGGGGAGGTCAATTCCGGAGACAACACCACCGCCCTGGCCCTTTCGGCCCTGGCCGACGCCACCCTGGGCTTCCGTCTGGCGGGGGGCACCTCCTCCGACACCATCCAGGGCTTCATGACCGCCCTGGCCGCGAAAACCGGCTCCGACGCCTCGGCGGCCTCCACCCAGGCCACCTACGCCGCCACGCTCCTGGAGGACCTGGACACCCAATGGGAATCCACCTCCGGCGTGAACCTCGACGAGGAGCTCACCCGCGTCATGCAGTACCAGCAGTACTACCAGGCGGCGGCCAAGCTCATCGAGACGGCAGGAGCCATGTTCGAGACAGTGCTCGCGCTCAAATAGGAGGACGCCGTGCGCATCTCCACCAACATGATCTACAACAATTCGTTGCGCTACATGAACACGTCGCTCACGCGCCTCGCGGAGGCCAACGAGCAGAATGCCACGCAGCAGCGCATCAACCGTCCGTCGGACGATCCGGCGGGATATGCGGAGGCCAGGAGCCTCGACGCCATCATGGCCAGGATGGACCAGTACTCCGCCAACATCGGCGTGGCCGACACATGGCTGGCCCAGGCCGACTCCACGCTCCTGGAAGCCAACACGCTCATGACCAGCATCAATGGGCTGGCCGAACAGGCCGCCACCGAGACCATGACCGCCGAGAACCGCGAACAGGTGGCCATGCAGGTGCGCGAGCTCTTCGAGCAGATGATCACCGTGGCCAACGCCTCCGTGACCGGCCAGAGCCTCTTCGCGGGCCAGAAGACCGGCGGCGCGGCCTACCGTGAAGCCCTCTTCGCCACCGTGCAGGACGCCGCGCTCACCGACGCCGCCGTGCTGGAGGTGACCGGGGCGAGCGAACACTCCATCGCCGTCCAGTTCACCGGAAGCGGCACGGTGGGCGGGGCTTCGGACGTCGGCTACCGCTACTCCACCGACGGCGGAGACACCTGGACCACGGGAACCCTGGCCGCAGGGGCCGACACGCTGAACCTGGGCGGCGTCGCCGTACGCCTGGCCTCGGGGGCGAACCTCACCGCCACGGCCAACGACGGCGCGGACGGGACCTCGCTCTTCGTGAGGCCCACCGCCGTCTACCTGGGGGACGACTGCGACGGGGCCGCCGTGCGCGCCTACGGCAGCGGGCAGGTGGACGCCTCGGCCGACGGGGTCTTCTCGGCCAACGTGACCGTGCGCCTCGACTCCAACGCCTCCATCCCCGGACCCTACAGCTACTCCTACAGCCTGGACGGCGGCCTGAGCTGGGTGGAAGGACAGACCGCCTCCGGGGCCAGGCTCCCCGTGCCCGGCGGCTTCCTGGACATCGCCTCGGGCGCGGGCAACACCCTGGCCTCGGGCGACCAGTTCACCATCGTGCCCAACACGGCCCGCATCAGCGTGGAGATCTCCCCTGCGGGCTCCGTGGTCATCAACAACGTGGGCAAGGACATCTTCGGCGGGCTCTACCAGGCGGACGGGGCCTCCAACGCCTCGCCCGTCTTCGCCTCGGACCCGGAGAAGAACCTCTTCGAGACCATCGGCAAGCTCATCGGCTATCTGGAGAACAACAACTCCGACGGCATCGGCCAATGCCTTGAGGACCTGGAGGCCTCCCAGGCCCACCTGGAAACCTGCGCCGCCGACGTGGGCGCGCGCGAGAACCGCCTCGAATACGCCCAGAACACCGTGGACATCCTGCGCGACAACGCCGAGACGCGCCTCTCCGCCGTGGAGGACGCCGACCTCTCCACGCTCATGCTGGAGCTGGCCAAGTACCAGTACGCCTACTCCTCGGTGCTGTCGTCCTCGTCCAAGATCATCAGCATGAGCCTGCTCGACTACATCTAAGGAGACGCACCATGGCCATCGGCGACGTCACTTCGGGCCTCAGCACCTCCGGCGGCATCTACTTCACCGGCCTGGGCAGCGGCACGGACTTCGATTCCCTCATCTCCCAGCTCGTGGCCGTGGAGCAGGCCCGCGTCACCACCTACCAGACCTGGCAGAGCACCTGGGAGAACAAGAAGACGGCCATGCAGGAGCTCAACACCGCCATGCTCTCCCTGCGCACGTCGCTTCAGGACATGGACAGCGTCAACGAGTTCCTCCAGAAGTCGGCCACCGCCTCCAACACCGACGCCCTCACGGCCACGGCCTCCGGCGCGGCCGACACCGGCACCTACACGTACTCGGTCTCCCAGCTGGCCCAGA